>CAILTG010000001.1 GCA_903837125.1 Candidatus Magasanikiibacteriota bacterium
AGATGTAGAAAATTTATTAGAAAAAAATATTTATTTAGAGCAAAAAATTATTGATTTGCGTAAACAGGGGATTACTTGGCATATTGATAATGGAAAATTTATTGAATATTTAGGAAATGAAGCTGGAGAAAAATTAGAAGAATTGATTTTATCTAAAATGAAAACTGAATCGGTATCAGAGATTAAGGGTCTGTCGGCAAGTAAAGGGAGTTATACAGGAAAATGTTTTGTAACTAAAAATGCCAAAGCAGCAAATAAAAGTCTCAAAAAAGGCGAAATTTTAGTTACTCCCATGACTACAGTCGATTATTTACCAGCCATAAGGCGAGCAGGAGCTGTGATTACTGATGATGGCGGTGCCACTTGTCATGCCGCTATTATTAGTCGTGAGTTTGGTATTCCTTGCATTGTTGGTACCAAAATTGTTTCTAAAGTTTTAAAAACTGGAGATATGGTTGAGGTGGATACTAAAATTGGTTTAGTGAAGATAATAAAAAGGCATAATTAAAATTTTATTTTTTATGAATAAGACAAAAAGAGTATTTGTACAAAAGAAAACTCATGCTTATATATTACCGGGAATTTATGGAGTTGGTCATACATATTCTCATGGTATGACACCGGTTTTTAAGGGTAAAAATTTTGGTACAACTTTGGTGACTATGAAAGAAGGAGTGATGTGTTGGTATGCCCTTGAATACAAAATTAAAGAAGTGGCAGATAAAGCCTTTGCCATAGTTAAAAAAAATCCGGATTATGTATCAGAAGTTAGAAAGAAGTTTGAAAAAATTGTTCCTCAGCTAACAAACTTTACCAGTAAAGTTTTTAAAACTAATTTGCAAAAATTATCCAATAAAAAGATTTGGCAGATTGTAGAAAAATATTTGAAACTTTATAACGAAATTTATCCTTGGGCCGAACCGATCGTTTTGGGTTTAGAGGAATCATTGGGAAATTATCTACGTAATTATTTAAAAGAGAGAATTATTGACTGCACAAATTTAAAGTCATTAACTGAAATATATAATATTTTGGTTTCGCCTTCAGAAAAGTCTTTTGTTAGAAGAGAAGCTGATGAATTATTACTTTTAGCATTGCAAGTTCAGAACGATTTTGCAGTTAAAAAAATATTTTTGGCAATTAAAGATGAAGAAGATTTAAAACAAAAATTGCCGGGGATTTATAAAAAATTAAAAAAACACGAGTTTGATTACTGTTGGGTACCGTATGATTATGGAGTATATCTTTGGGATTTTAAATATTTTTTTAAAGTTTTGCAGGATTTGGTGGAGACGCGTAATGTTTGTAAAGATTTAGAAAATAGCAAAGATTATTATAAAACTCTAAGCAAGAGACAGATAGAAGTGGTCAAAAAATACCAGCTTGACACTCACCACCAAAAATTATTTGGTGTACTTCGTGATGGTGCTTATTTGCTTGATTATAAGAAAGAAAAATTTACCAAATCTCATTATGAAATAATGCCGGTGTTTAGAGAAATTGCTCGTCGGTTTGGTAGTACTGAGGCTCATGTCCGTTTATATTCACCAGCAGAACTTAAGGCGGCCCTTCTAAAAAATAAAATAATTTTAGAGGAAAATTTGGTTGTTAGATATAAATGTTCAGTGTATTATTGGAATAAAAATAAGTTTGCGGTTTATGATGGAAAAAAGGCAGAGAAAATGATAGAAGAGAACATTAAAGAAGAGGAAATAGAAGGCGAAAACAGTTTGGGTGGAGTGATCGCTTCTGCGGGAAAATATGTTGGTAGGGTGAGAGTTGTTTTGCATCCTAGTGAATTAAATGAATTTCAAGAAGGAGAAATTTTGGTAGCTGAAATGACTAGTCCTGATTATGTACCAGCCATGAAAAAAGCCGGGGCAATTATTACAGATAAAGGCGGAGTTACTTGCCACGCGGCAGTAGTAAGTAGAGAATTGGGTGTGCCGTGTGTGGTAGGGGCAGGTAATGCCACAAAAATTCTTAAAACAGGGGAGTTAGTGGAAGTTAATGCCAACCATAATTCAGTAAAAATTTTGAAAAAATAACATGCTAGAAAATATTGATCTAGAACATACTAAAAATACAATCATATGGAGAACATTACCAAAGAAAAGGGTATTGAGTGGTATCGTTTTGGTCAGAAGAAAGGTTCACTTTTGGCCAGAGAAATCCCTATTAAAGAAGTGTTTGCTAATAAAATTAGTCAAAAAATAAAGGGTTTTTCTTTTGTTTTTAATAATTATAAATATGTTAATTGGACCCATTTTATAGATAAACGAGATGTGGATTTGATTGTTAAAAATTTTTCGCGTAAATTAAACGAGCCTAAAGATTTAAATATTTTATTAAAACAATCCAATGATACTGTTAAAGCTGAAAGCCGTGAGGCTAAAGGAATGCAGTTGGCCGAAAGCGATGATAAAAAATTACTAAAATATTTTGAAAAATTTATATTTTATAATGCTAAAATAGAAAGTTTTCTTGTTAGTTCTAATTTTGTAGTAAGAACGCTTTCCTGGCAAGTTGAAGAAAAATTAAAACAAATTTTTTCAGAAAAAAATAATCAGGAATTAAAACAATTGGCCATGGATTTGTCATTTAGTGAACAGAAAAGTGTTTTTTTAAAGAGACAAATTGATTTGTTAAATTTAGCAAAGAGTAAAAAAATATCTGAAAAAAAATTGGTGATTTTGTAAAAAAATATCAGTGGATGGGCATGATATTTTTAACATTCAAACCTTTAACTGTGACTGATGTAAAGGAAGAATTAAAGGGCGTCGATTCAGCACAGGAATTAAGCAAAATTAAATTACAACAAAAAGAATTACTAGAAAAAAGGAATTCACTTTTTAAAACTATCAAAAATAAGAAATTACTTTCTTTAATAGAATTATTAGGTAAAAGTTCTTACGTGGAGACAGAGATTTTGAAAAATTTTCAATTATCACAATATTATTTTTATCCTCTGCTTGCAGAAATTAGCAAACGTTTAAAATTAGGCTACAATGAATTTATTTATTGCAGTATAGATGAAATTAAGTCTGCACTTTTGCAAAGGGATAAATTGCCGTCGTTGACAGAAATAATCAGGAGAGATAAAGAAGGTTTTGTTTTATCTGTTCATCAAGGAACTTACAAATTGGAATTTACTAAAAAAAATATAATAGAAAATAGCGCTTCATTTGTTAAAGGCGTTTGTGCCTGTAGAGGCGTGGTTATAGGCCGGGCACGTATTATTTTTGATGTGAACGAGATGGATAAAGTGCAAAAAGGTGATATTTTGATTACTGGTATGACCACCCCTAATTTTGTGTTGGCTATGAAGCGAGCGGGCGCCATTGTTACCAATGATGGCGGTATTACTTGTCACGCCGCAATTGTCTCTCGCGAATTAGGTAAACCCTGTGTAATTGCCACTAAAAATGCCACAGAGGTGTTTAAAGATGGGGATTTGGTAGAAGTTGACGCTAACAGTGGTGTAGTGAAAAAAGTTTAATATTTTTTATGCAATTACCTCAAATTATAAAATACATTCCTAAAAAAAGATGGTATCGTCAAGCAGCTAACTCCAAGGCCTACTATATTTATGCTCCCAGTAGAGGTGCAGTGGACAGTTTGCATGCCTCATGTGGCCTAATGTGTATTCATAATAATAGGTATTTTGAGTGGTTTTGTGAAGAAAAATATTTTACAAAAAATGCCAAATTGGCGATTTTGGAAGAAAAAAAGGATATTAAGTGGATTGATCGAATAGAGAAAAAATGCAGAAAGGGAATGCTTGAATTAGATAAATTTTTTACTTTCCATAATGGTAATTATATAAATTCGTTAAATGAAAAAGAAATTTGTTTAGCCATAATAGAATTGGAGAAAATTGTTTATAGGTTTTGGCAAAATATTTATATATGTGATTGGTTTGACCCCAATGGTGAAGAATTATTAAGAAATGAAATTAAAGAATCTGGAATTAATTTTGACACGTATGAAATATCGGTATTACTAAAAACCAATCGATTAAACTATGCACAAATAGAAAGACTGGAGTTTCTTAAATTAGCTATTTTAAGAAAAAAAAGAGATAAATTTTTAAGCAATAATATATATAAAGAAAATTTGAGGTTGCATTCCAAAAAATATTATTATATAGATAATAGTTGGGAGTCAACTAAAGTATTGAGTGTTAAAGATTTTGATACTAAATTAAAAGGATGTTCGGCTTTACAAGTTGACGAGATAAGAGCTCAAATGAGAGATATAAAAACAGATTGGGAGCAACTACATAAAGTTATTTATAAAAAATATCAGGTGAAACAGGAATTGAAAAATGTATTTTATTTGTTTAGGACGGTTGCTTTTTTACGCGATGTGCGTAAGGGTTATACACTTTTGACCAATTCCTACTATGACTTACTATATAGGCGTTTAGGCCAATTATTAAATATTCCTTTTTCCAAGTTTTATGTTTGTCTGCCAGTAGATTTGAATGATGATTTGAAACATTTGGAAAAAATTCTCGATCAACGTTCCCATAATTTTATCGAAATATATAGTCAGGGGCGTAGTAACCTTGTTTGTGGAAGAACGGCAAAAAAATTACATAACAATCTTCAGAAGTCTTTTGCTGGTGAAGTTAGTCTGCTCAAAGGCTTTACCGCCAGCCCAGGAAAGGTTAAAGGTGTAGTTAGAGTGGTAATGGGTGAAACACATTTTAGTAAGTTTAATGAAGGAGAGATATTGGTGGCGCCAATGACCCGTCCAGAATATCTTCCACTCATGAAAAAAGCTTTGGCAATTATAACCGACGAGGGTGGTTTAACCAGCCATGCGGCTATTATCGCTCGTGAGTTAAAAGTTCCTTGCCTCATAGGTACAAAGATTGCTACCAAAGTGTTGAAGGATGGCGATTTAGTTGAAATTAATACTAATCACAACCAATTAAAGATTATAAAAAATTAAGAAATATGAATTTAGATAAAATTAAAAAAACTAGTTGGTATCGCCAGCAGACAGAAGGTACACCCTATTTTATTTATTGGCCCTGTCGAGGTTGTGTAGAGTGGTTTAAAAATAAGGAACAAATATATTGGTTTTGTAATTTAGAAGAAGCTCGAGCCTATTTGGATAAAGATCTAATTCGCAAATTGGCCGAGGAATATTTGGAAAAAGAAAAAGAAAATCCAGGCAATTTACAGGAATTATTTGTTGACTGGCTGAAAGATATTCGGGAGATTGATAATGAATTGTTTAATTTAATAGACACTAAGGGTTTGCCTACTTTAGCGGATCAAGAATTATTAGTAGTAAATAAAAAATTGGCCCAACAAACTTTTCAAATGTGGCAAAAGTTTTTTATGGACATTTATGATGTGGATGCCGAAGGTCTGATTGAACGGGAGTTGGTGAATACAGGTATAAATTTAAGTACCGAAGAAAAAAATACCTTAATGCTACAAATTAGTCCTTTGGCTCACCAACGCGAGGAAAGAGATTTGTTAAAAATTGTTAAATTAATCAAAATTATCCCTGGTGCCAGTAATACTTTTTTGTATATTTCCGGTCCTGATAATTTACACCGTTTAAAACTTTATCCAGAAATTGAGAGGGCACTAGAAGATCATCAGAAGAATTATTTTTGGATCCGCAATAGCTGGGCTCATACTGGTGTAATTACGGTTTTTAATTTTGTGGAAGTAACTAAACAAATACTGTTTGGTTCACGTGATATTGATAAGGAATTGGAAAAATTAACTAATTTTATTGAAGATTTAAAAAAGCAAAAAAAAGAAATTGCTGATAAATATAAAATGTCTGAGTGGCTACGGCAACTGTTTGATTTTTTTGGTTTGTTGGCCTTGTGGCGTGACGAACGAAAAGTGGAAATGCAGAAATTGAATCATTATTTAGAACAGGTGGGTCGAGAGATTGGTAAACGTAGTGGTTTGGATTGGAATGAAATTAAAGTTTGTAATCCATTATTAATTATGGGTATTCCTGTAGATAAAAAATTGATTGAAGAACAGAGTAGTTTTTTTAGAGACAATTTAATTTTATGTTGGGATGGTGAAAAAGTAGTTAAATTATCAAAAGAGGAAAGTATGGCAGTGGAACAAACAATTGAAAGTACCATCCAGACCGCAGTGACAGAAATTCGTGGTATGATTGCTTGTCCAGGTAAAATTAAGGGTACGGTAGTGGTGATTAATAAAAAAGAAGAATTTACCAAAATGAAAGAGGGGATGGTTTTGGTGACTAATATGACCCGCCCAGAATTTGTGCCACTTTTGAAGAAAGCTATTGCGATTGTTACTGACGAGGGCGGAATAACATCACATGCAGCAGTGATAGCCCGTGAGTTAAAAATTCCTTGTATTATTGGTACTCAAGTAGCCACCAAGATGTTAAAAGATGGTGATAAAGTGTTGGTGAATGCGGATCATGGAGTGGTGGTAGTGCTAGAGTAATTTATTTAATATATAAATATGAAATATATAAAAATAGTCACTCGAGAATATGCTGTACAATACGCAGATGCTATAACGCGTTCTCTTTCTAATGATTTGAGAAAATATTTACCGGCACTTATCCATAATCAAATTTTGGTACCAGAAGGAAAAAATGAAGCTTGTTATTTTTCTAAAACCGAATTTGAACACTATCTAGAATCTTTAAAAAAACATTATTTTAATTACAGAAAACTTAAAGTTTTTATTAGGAATTTTAATTATTTTGGGGAAAAGTATGAATTTTTTGGTAAAAAATACACTGTTAAGCAAATGGCCAAATTGACCAACGAAAATTTGCTTAATTATTATTGTGAATATTTTAATTTACTGGTTATTTATACAGGAATGCTTTGGACAGCCTATTTTATAAATGAATTGTATTCAGAAAAGATTAATAGACTATTAGTAAAGCATAATATAACTGGTAATCAAAAATTAGTTACCTCTCTTTTATCTCCCATAAAACGAACCAGTGTATTATTATTGCAGGATGAAATTATTAAACTTAAAAAGAAAGGTGTTTTGTCAAAAAATAATTTAAATAAGTTATTAAACAAATATAGTTGGATTTCATGTTTGGATATGCATAATGATCCTTGGCAGAGTAAAGACTTGCAGGAGTATGCTATGAACGTAAAAATTCCACAACAAGCATATCCATTTAGTAAAGCTTTAAAATTTATTGATTTAAATTTAAAAGAAAAAGAATTGTTTAAGACTTTTAGAGAAATTATTTATATTAAGGATTTACGAGATGAATATCGCAGGCGCGGTATTTATAATATTCTCCCCTTATTTAATGAGTTAGGTAGAAGATTGGGTTTAAATCGCCAGCAGTTGGCATATTTTACCGAGGGTGAATTAGTTAATGCCTTAAAAAATAATACAACATTAGATCCGGAAATAGCAGAAAAAAGAAAAAGTGGCTTTTTAATATATTGCAAGAATAACGAGGTGTATATTACAGTTGAAAAATTAGCAATTGAAAAATTTCTTAAAAATAACCTTAGTACTGATGACAAAGATGAAAAAGTTGTAATTAAAGGTGTGGCGGCTAGTAATGGCATAATTAGTGGTAAAGTGAGGATTGTATTTGGTGTAAAAGATTTAAGTAAAGTTCAGAAAGGCGAAATAATGGTGGCCAATACCACTCATCCAGATTTTGTGTCAGCCATGACTTTAGCTGGAGCCATTATTACCGACGAAGGTGGTTTAACTTCTCATGCAGCGATTGTCAGTCGTGAACTGGGCATTCCTTGCATCGTTGGTACCAAAGTGGCTACTAAAGTGTTAAAAGACGGAGATTTAGTGGAAGTAGATGCTGTGAATGGTGTAGTTAAAAAAATATTTTAAAAAGTTTAAACTGATTTAAGAGAATAAATATGAATAAACAAATTAAAAAAATTCTAAAAAATAATCAGTGGTTTAATATTTATGAGGAAGAAGGTCATGTAATGGCAATGTATATGGCTTCGGAAAATCGTACTAAGGAAATGAAAAAAGCTGTTGGCACTAAATTTTTAGCCATATTATTAAATTCCAAAAATAATTATTTTACAATGTATGGTATTGCCAAAGATTGGGAAGCGGTTTCTAAGTATATCTTTAAAAGGATCATGAACAAGAAAGATTGGTTAGAAAAAGTGTTTAAACAAATTGACAAAAGAGGAGTAGATTTAATTAAATTTAGTCGTAGTTTGGAAAAAATTAATTACCAAAAATTAAGTAATAAAAGACTTTTTGAACTCTACAAAAAATTTGCCAACAAGTTTGTGGCCATGAGGCTTTATAGTTCTACACCCATGAACTTGGAACACACCACACAAATTTTTACTAAATATTTGGAAACAGAATTAGCAAAGTATTTTACTAAAGGAACTGAAAATTACAGTTCGGCATTTAGTTTGTTAACCACCCCGCATGAATTTTCATATTTAAGAAAAAAAGATTTAGATTTAATGAAATTAGCCAGTTATTATGGTCAAAAATCGTTTGCTAAAAAATTGGTTGATTTTACAGAGAAGTACACCTGGGTTAAATACACTTTTTTGGGTACACCAATTAAAAAAGAGGAATTTCTTGAAGAAGTTGAAGAATTGATAAAAGATAAGAAATGGGAACAAAAAAAGGAACAAATTTATGCAGAAAAGCAGGAAGTTACAAAAAAACAAATTACACTAGTAAAAGAATATAAATTAACGCCGGAATTGATTAGATATTTTGATTATGCTAGAAAAATTGTTTATTATAAATTTTTTAGGAAGGGTATTTTTGCTGAATCGTATTATCGATCGGAATTTTTACTGCGGGAGATCGCACAGCGTTTGCATGCAGATTTAGATATTGTGCGAGGCATGCTTTTACGAGAAGTTGAGGCAGCCCTAACAAAAGGTAAATTTAGTGAAGATTATATTAGGGAAAGAATAAAATCTAGCTGGCTGTTTGTCTACAATGGTCAAACTATTCAGCTAGAGAATGATGAAGTTAAACTGATAAAATCAATTTTGGATGTTCCTGAAGTTAATTATGAAAATATTACAGAACTGATAGGTCAAGTGGCTATGAAAGGTGAAGCCAGAGGAATTGTGAAGATAATAAATGCAAATGAGGATTTAAACAAAATGAATTTGGGGGACATTCTGGTTTCACGATTAACTGGCCCTAACCTTTTGCCAGCCATGAAGAAAGCCGCGGCCATTGTTACCGATACGGGCGGTTTAAGCTGCCATGCCGCCATTGTGGCCAGAGAATTAAAAATACCTTGTGTAGTGGGAACAAATATTGCCACTAAAGTACTAAAAGATGGTGACAAGGTTGAGGTGGATGCCAATGAAGGCATTATTAGGATTATTTAATATGACGAATATTAATCTAGATAAATTATCTAAACAAAAATGGTACTCAGAGCATGTGGATGGTTGCCCTGTTTTTGTAGAGATGACGGGTAAAGGTTTTACTAGTCCTTTGTACAATAAAGAGTTTAACAGTTATAGTATTAGTTTTGCTTATTATAAAAATAAACAAGCAAATTGGATTTCCTTGGAAAAAAATCAACAAGAAATTGGCGCTTTTTTAGTGAAAAGATTTATGGAGAAGCCAAGTAGTTTTTTGTCGCTTAGAAAACGTTGGTTGATGAATTATCATCTAATGTTTGCTGGTTATTATAAAATGTTTAATGATGATTTAACTAAACTTTCAAATAAACAATTATTATTGTGGAAGGAAAAGTTGCATAAATTGTACGGTGAAAAAGTTTCCATGCCGGGGTTTATCGACGGTTATATGTTTTATGCGGACAAACGTTTTAATGAGTTAATAAAAAATTATTGTATTAAACATAATATTGCCAATTATCCTTATATATTTTCTGTTCTAACTACTCAGACAGAGCATTCATTTATTAATTTTTTAGAACAAGAGCTTGAAAGTATTGCTAAACCATTGTTGAAGGTTGGTTATAAGCCAACAAATAATTTAGAAAATTTTGTATTGGCTCTTGGTAAAAATAGTAAATTATTTAAATTGTGTCAAAAGCATCTTTGCAAATATTCTTGGGTCAAAACTAGTTATGTGGGTTATTTACCGTATTCGTGGGTTGAATTGGAAAAAGAAATAAAGAGAATAATTTGTGATCATAAAAATAAATTCTCCAATATTTTAATAAAAAACAAAAAACAAAAAAAGGCATTGTTAAGAAAGTGTCAATTTAATCCAGAAATTTTGGCCATTTCTAAATTAACTGAAATTATTGTAAAGTGGCAGGATCAAAGAAAGGAATACACTTTGACTTTTGTTACTTTGCAACACAAATTTTTAGTCGAGGTTGCCAGACGTACAAATATAGATTTTGAATTATTGCGTTATTGTCAAACAAAAGAAATACCCCAAATATTAGTGGGTAAATTTGATTTACAGAAATTACGTGATCGGGAAAAAGGTAGTTTGTATTATTATACAAAAGGGAAAGCGCAAAGTATTATTACTGGAATTAAGGCCAAGGAATTTTTTGCTAAAATAAGTCTGGTTGTTGGCAAGGATATTAAAGAAATTACTGGTATGTCTGCTTCGCTAGGGCAAGTGACTGGTAAAGTAAAAATTATTATGTCGGCTTCGGAAAATAATAAGGTTCAGAATGGTGATATTTTGGTTGCCCCCATGACCAGACCTGAACATTTGTCAGCCATGCGTCAAGCAGCAGCGATTGTTACTGATGATGGTGGCATAACTTGTCATGCCGCCATTGTTTCACGTGAGTTAGGGATTCCTTGTATTATTGGCACTAGAATAGCGACTAAAGTTTTGCATGATGGTGATGAGGTAAAAGTGGATGCCAATCGAGGGGTGGTGATGTTAATTAAGAAAGTTTAAAATATGAAGACATTATATCTTTGGGATTTAGGTCAAACATTATTTCCAGAAAAATGGAACTTTAAACTCACTGGCTTTCTCACTTTTATTGACTATTTAAATTCAATTGAAAAAAGTTTTGATAAAGATCCGCGTGATTGTGTAGAGCAGGAAAAAGATTTTTATATTCATGGTGAAAAGTACGGTTTGAAAATTAGCAATGGTTTTAAAGAGGTTTTAAGTTGGACAAGATATAACGAAGCTTTTACTACTGGGGCGCCAGAATCACTTCATTGGCGGGCAATTTATTTAAATCCGTTGGTAGGTTATGATGTGGAGTCATTTTTTCAGCACGTGTTTACTACGTTTGAATATGGTAATACTATAAAAAAAACCAAAGAGATGTTTAAAGATTATTTAAGTAAAAGGTATTTGGCTGGATATGAAACAGTAGTTTTTGTTGATGACAATGTAAATAATTGTAGATTGTTCAAGGAAGGGGCGGAAGAAATTAAAGGATTAAATTATAGAATTTACAATATTTTGAATGACAATAATGGTTTAAGGGCAAAGGAATGGTATTGGGAGATAGGGAATTTGTACGATTTGTTAAAAAATGAACAGTTTTATGAAACAAATTAAAAGTTTTTCAATTAAAATTGTCAAAAAAGCTGCTTCAGAATACAATAAGGCGTTTCATGCTAAGTTATTTACTTTGTTTGCCTCTTCAGAGTCAGAATTGGTTCAGCTTGCTAAAGATTTTCCTTTGCACTATGAATATTGTTTTTGTTTTTTGAAAAATGACTACGGCCAGTGGTATATAAGCAATAAAAGTTTAGAAAAAGTAAGAAATTTTGTAATTAAACAAGCTAAAAATAATCCACAAAACGTTATTAAATATTATAATAAGTGGCAAAAGTACTGGAATAGATATCAGAAGTTGAATATTAGTTTTTTTAAGGATGATTTTTCAAAATACGGTGATAAAAAATTGTATACAAAATTTAAGGCTTATTATGATTTATATCTAAAGGTTGGCGGTGTGGCCTATATTTGTGATTCATTTATGTCTAGTGGAGAAACGGATTGGCTGCAAGAATTACTTAAAAAAGAATTACAAATTAATTACGGCGCTGAGGCTATTAGAATAGTGGGGGATTTGGTGTCACCAGTCCATTTGTCTTTTGTATTGGCCGAAGAATTTGATTTGTTGAAAATAGCCAGTTTATTGGAAAAGAAATGTGGCAATAAAGTTCCCGAGTTAAAAGATCTTGGTGGGTTGTTATTAAGAAAAATGCAACAGCACAGTAATAAATATTACTGGATTAAAAATAATTATTATAATGTTGAGGATTATAATTTATCTGAAGTCTACAATAAAGTTAAGGAAATAATTATTGATTGTCAAAATAAAAATTTAACGGTTGGGACAGTACTCAGAAAGAGGCAAGATGAATTAAAAATACAATCAGTAGCTAGACACAAATTTATAAAAAATATTAAACTATCAAGGTCTAATAAAAATATAATTGTTATTGCTAATCTTTTTAGCAAGTGGAAAGATGTCCGTAAGAGTGGAGTTTATATGGGAATGGGGATTTTTGACAAATTTTTTGAGGAAATTAGTCGAAGAACCAGTTACACTAAAGAAGAATTAACTTTTGTTGTTTTTTCGGAAATTGAGGGCATTTTATTGAAAAGTGTGGATTTACATACTGAAATTAAGGCTAGAAAAGGCCAAATATTTTTTGCGGTAAAGCCGAATGGTGAATATGTTTTAATAGGTGGTACTGATGCAAAAAAGTATTTTAGTTTAATATTAAGGAAAAATAACAACAATATTGTCTTTAGAGGTGTTCCGGCTTGTAGAGGCGAGGCCGAAGGTAGGGTACATATAATATTGAAAACTAATGAAATGAGTAAATTTGAAGATGGCGAAATATTGATTATGAATAACACTACACCAGAATTTGTTTCCATAATGAAAAAAGCTGCTGCTATAATTACCGAACAGGGTGGTATTACATCCCATGCCGCAGTTGTTTCGCGGGAACTAGGAAAACCCTGTATAATTGGAGTTAAGGGAATTGCCAGTGTTCTGAAGAACGGGCAGATGCTGAGGGTGGATGCTAATCATGGTTTAATAAGCTTAATATAAGTAATCTTAAAGAAGAGTTAACTGTATGCAGAAAAAAATAACTTGGGTAAAATTTTGGACAAGAAATTTTGGTTTGTTTAGATACTGGGTATATATTGAATCAAATCGTTTGCCATTTTACAAAAAGCATTTTGGTAAAGTTTTTGATTATGCTTTAACCGTTCCTAATGGAAAATTAATGGAGTATTATCATGATGAGGACGAACTGCAAGATCTAACCAAACGAATGTTTAAAGTGGCGTGTAAAGATTTTAAGACTTTTGATAAATACTCAAAGCAAATATTTAAATGGATGCAGGAGTTTATTGATTTTAATAATAAGTTAAATTTACAGCAATTGGCAAAGTTGTCTAATAAACAATTGGTTGTTCGTTATAAAAAGTGGTACAAAAAATATCTGTACTGGCAAACTGGTATTTATTTTTATTTTGTCTTAGAGCCAATTTTAACTGATATTTTTCAGACGTCCTTAGAAAAATATTTAAATAAGAATAAACTTGTAGAAAAAATTAGTAAGTATAATGAAATTATTATGTCGCCGGAAGCAATGAACGCTGTGGCCTTAGATCAATTAATGGCTTTGGAAACCGTTATAAATATAAAAAATAATCCAGATCAAAAGAAAAATTTTATACAAATATATTGGAAGAATTTTTTGTGGATTCCTTGTTATGATGTTAAGGATGATGAATATCAACTAAGTCATTTTGAAGAAATAGTAAATAAACTTTTCAAATTGGATATTAAAGAACTTGTAAGAAAATATGATTCTCTAAAAAATGAGTTTGGTGGTCGTCGCACTTCATTCTTAAAATTGTTGAATAGTATAAAGGATAAACGTTTGGCAGAATTGACTAAGATAATGCATTGGTTGGTATATTACAAAGATCATCGAGATGATAAAAGGCGTGAGGCGAGTTTTGCTGCTAAAAAATTTATGAGTTTTTTGGCAAATAAATTTGATTTAACCTTGGAAGAAATAAATTATTTAACTCCACCAGAGCTAATGAATCTATTAAAAGGCAAGGGAGTTATAAATAAAAAAGAAATTAAAGCTCGGATACCAGTCAATTATGTACTGCTGTCCACACCAGGAAAAATTGAATTTTTTAGCGGAGAAAAAATTAAGGAGATTTTATATGAACAAATGCCAAAAAATAATGTAATTCAGGAGAAAATTGTTAAGGGTACTGTTGGCTCAAAGGGTTATGCAAAAGGGAAAGTGGTAATTGTGCGTCATTCAGTAGCTCTATCAAAAGTTAAAGATGGTGATGTGTTGGTGGCAGTTACCACCCATCCGGAGTATGTGTCTGCCATGAAGAAAGCAGCGGCCATTGTTACAGATGAAGGTGGTATAACTTCACATGCCGCTATTGTCGCCCGCGAAATGAAAAAACCTTGCATTGTTGGCACAAAAAATGTTACTCAAATACTTCAAGATGGAGATCTGGTTGAAGTTGATGCGGAAAAAGGAATAATTAGAATTTTAAAATAATGTATTATTTTATATGAATGAACTTAGAAACGCAGAATCATTAGTCGTTCGCCATGCCGACAAAGGTTCTTGGAAAATAAACGAGGAGGAATTGAGAGCCCAATTACCGGGAGATGTGGTCAGCAGGATTATGGCAGTTTTAAGACATGAATTTCCAGGAATGCTGGAAAAAGGCGAGACACCACTAAAACTTGAAGGCATTAAGAGGAGCATAAAATTGGGGGAAAATTTATTTTCTAAGTTACCAGATAGGTGTATTTTGGTGGTAATGGATAGTGGTAAGGATAGAGCTCAGTTAACACGCCATATTGCGACCAATAGAATTGATCAGCTGGAAAGAGAATATAACAAAAATAATGAGCAGAAAAAAGGGATTGATGTAGTAGAAGTTGATGATGAAGAAATAGCGAAATTGGCTGCTTATTCAGACCCAAAGTCATGGGCTCCTTATCGAGCTATGATTGATAGAAAAGAAATTTCAGCTGATGCCGCGGCTTTACAGTGGTTAATGGAATTAAATCGAGGAAAAGATGGCCAAAAATCACCTGAGGCTGAAGGTGGGAAAAGATATCGGCAACTAATAGAGATGGTTCATAAAAATGTTAGTGGGGGTAAAGATAGAGACGAATCTGGACAAGTAGTTCCAATTATTTTACTCGTGGTTGGTCACAATGAATCTATGGCACAAATAATGCTTGAAGAAAAGGGTGGAGTTATGAAAGCCGAGGATTTGGCAACTTTTTGTGAACAGTATCAGTTTGATAATACAGGTAAATTAGTGGGAACAGAAAAATTGGTTTTGGAATAATTTATGAAATATCCTAGTAATTATAAAAAAATTATCAGGGAAACCATTATTGGTGATTGGTTTTTTTTGGCCAAAAGATCTGGCTGTCCGCCACTCTCTATGTGGTTAAAATTAATTGAACCATCAATTAGTGAATTTAAAAAAGTATACGGAGTTGACATGTCTTGGATTTGTTACTGGCATGATCCCATGTTTGAATTATTTGCTAATGGAAAGGGATATAGAAAAATTGCCGAGGCTGCTGTAAAAATTATTACTTCACCTAGAAAATTTAAAAAACATTTAGAAATGGTAAAGTTTTATTGTAATCAAGCAAAAAAAGCGTCTAAATTTTTTTATGATACTGATTTAGAAAAATATTCAAATGAATTCTTGTATAAAAAATATAACAAAGTAGTGAAAAATTATTCAAGATCATTTGCTTGGGGGTTTATTAGTTGGTGCATGCAACCACTACAAAGTGAATCCTTTAAAATTTTAGATAGATATCGAAAGCAACTGACTAAAATAGGATTGGAGGAAAAGAATACTTTTGGAATTCTTGTAACATCAGCTAAGGAGTCAATTTATTATCAGAAGGAGAGAGCTTTAGAAAAGTTGTGTAAAACATATAGTATAATTATCCCCCAGACTTTAAATTTTGGTGAGCAGTTAATTAGAAGTAAATTTGTTCAGTTGAGCAAAGATTTAGAAAAATTTCTTTTTACATATAGACTTGTTGGTTATGATTATACAGGTCCAGTAATGACTTTTATGGAGGTTTTAAATATTTTACAAAATAGATCAGCTGACGAAATTAAAACCATTTCAAAAAAAGAAGTATTAAAGGCGTGTAAGTTTAAAAAATCTGAACTTTTAGTTTTTGATATTTTTTCACAAATTTGTTATATCAAAGATTTAAGAAATTAGGCAGATGATTTTATTCATTACTCATTGGAAAATTTTTACGGCATAATTGCTAAACGCACCGGTTTAACTGTTAAAGAGGTAAGATATCTATGGCCTGAGGAATTTGAAGACTTAGTTATAGGCGGTAATAGTATAAATAGAGATTATCTAAAGGCTAAGATGAGTTCATGTTTAGCAGTATCTTCATTTCCCTCACTTAAACCTTATTATCTTGAAGCCGAGGCAGATGAAATTGTTGAAAAAGTATTAAAAATAATTACGCCTAGAACAGGAACTTTAATTAAAGGTATGGTGACTTATAGTGGAGTTTTGAAAGGAAAAGTTAGAGTGATTAACTCGTTTGATGACGTGAAAGACGTACAAAAGGGAGAAATTATTGTTACTCACATGACTAGCCCTAGATATATGGCAGCAATAATAAATTGTGGTGCGATCATTACTGATGAGGGTGGTACTACTTGCCACGCTGCTATTATTTCTAGAGAGTTACAAAAACCTTGTATTGTTGGTACCAAGATAGTTACTAAATTATTGTATACTGGTGACTACGTGGAATTTGACGGAAACTTAGGTGTTGTCAAAATTTTAGAAAAAGCCATGGATGTTATTAAAGGTATTGTGGCGTACAAAGGCGTAGTGAGCGGAAAAGTAAGGTTAATTCATTCATACGGAGACGTTGGCAAGCTTGTTGCAGGTGAAATTTTAGTTGCTAACATGACCAGCCCTAGGTATATGGTGGCTATTAGTAAGTGTGGTGGTATAATTACCGACGAAGGTGGTATGACCTGCCATGCAGCCATTATTTCTAGGGAATTAAAAAAACCCTGTGTTGTGGGTACAAAAAATGCTACTCATGTTTTAAAAGATGGTGATTTAGTAGAGTTGGATGGAAATAGTGGGATAATTAAAATTATTGACAAATAAATTTGTAATTGGAAATTAGTAATTAGTAATTTTGGAGTATGTCTTACGGCTCTAAGCAATTAAAAAATTTAGAA
>CAILTG010000002.1 GCA_903837125.1 Candidatus Magasanikiibacteriota bacterium
CTATCAGCTACAGGTTTAAACACCATATTTCCTGCCCGATAATTAATACCTTGACCACCAGTCAAAAGAACAGGTTCTTCTGACGTGCCAAAAGCATTTAAAATTTCTTGAGTTGGTTTGCCTGGTGGACTTAACATATTTTAAATATTTTTAAACAACAAACAATAACTATGTTTATCATTTGCTGAGGTAGATTTAATTTTTGCGTTTTTAAAACAGAAAATAAAATCTCTTTCAAAATAGAAGTGTTTAGAAATTACTTTCCCAACATCCCAAGCCAGTGGGGTCATTGGATAATCCTTATCAAAAGTATTTGATACCTCAAATACCACATAGCCATTTTTCTTAACAATCTTTTTTAATTGGGAGCAAATTTTGTTGATACCTGATAAATAATCCTTATAACTACCCAACTTATTATAATTGGATAATGGATTTTCTTTATCAAAATATCTCATGTATGGTGGTGAAGTAAAAACTAAGTCTATCTTTGGCAAATCCAATTTAGACAATTGCAAAGAACTGCCGTGAATGATTTTGCCAGGTGACTTAAGAGTTTTTTTAATATAGTCAGCTCTCTCTTCGTCATATTCTACACCAACACCTACTCGCCCCAACTTGGAAGCGGCAAACAAAGTTGTCCCAAAACCAGCAAAGGGATCAAAAACTACACCACCCTTTTTGGTGTATTCTTTGATAAACATTTCTGGCAGGGCTTGAGTAAACTGGATATCAGTATATGAAAATTTGGGAATTTTTTTAAATTTATCTTCTAGGATAAACCATGATTTGTTTATTGGCATATTAAATTTGTTTAATCATTTTAATATTTCCGGCTTTGGTTTTCCCATCCACTTCAAAACCAAAACTCTTATAAAAATCTGTTAGATGTTTTTCTTCCGGATCGTGAGTGACAGAAAAATATGTATATTCACTCGGATATTCTTTTTCTAGTGCTTTTTGTACTAGCATTTTACCAGTGCCTTGGTTACGATACATTTCCATAACATACAAATCAGCAATAAATATAGAATTTGGTAATTGTTCGTGCTTTGCGTCAAATAACTGTGCTAAGCAATAGCCCACAATGTTAGTACCATCTTTCACCACCCAAACCAGACCATTTTTGATTGACTGTTTAATTTTTTCTTTCTTTTTTAACTCGTCGGGATCAAGAAGATTATTTAGTTTTAAAATTGAGGTACTGTCCGTTGTTTTTGCCATTGTAATTTTAAGACCTGCCGTTTTCTTCTTTTTCATCACAATTTCAGGAAGTAATTTTCCAGTTGGCAATTTGTGCCATTCGGATTTTTTAACATCTCCCATTTTTTTAAAGCCCACCGATTCATAAAATTTTATTGATGGCTTATTGTAGCTAACAACCTTAACAATTATATCCCTGCTATTGCCCAACCAGTCAAAAGCCTTGTAAATTAACTCCTTACCAACACCCCTGCCTTGGTACTTTGGGAGTACATAAATAGCACCAATTTCGTGAATACCATTATCTTTACTAGCTCCGCAAAAACCAATTACTTCTTCACCGACCTTAGCAACCCAAGTTTTACGATTTTTATTCTCTTTGATACTTTTTCGCCAGCGTTTAATTCTTCCCTTTTCAAACTCTGCCCTTTGCCCAAGGTCTTTAACTGTAATGCCCAATTTTTTATTTGGATAAGTTGCTACCCAAGTAATTCGGGATACGCGAACCAAACCCTTTCCATCATTAGGGACAGCATCATAAATTTTTATTTCATTTTCGATTTTAGCAAAGTGCTTATACTGTAAACTGAAATATAAAATTGGCAACATTTTTAAAATTTTTTTCTCAACATTGTTTAATTTAATTTCTTTTTGATAAACATCTATAAACTTTTTGACAAGTTCCTTCCTGCCTTTTTCCAAAAAATACCAAGCCAATATCCAGGATAAATCATCAACTAAGTAATTGCCACCGGCAATATTAAAATCTAAAATATATTTTTGGCCATTTTTAATCACAATATTTGACTGGGCCAGATCATTAATAAATATGCCTGACCGTAACTTTCCAACATTTTTCTGGTATTCAGCAACAATTTTTTTTCTTAAGTTAAGCATCGGCAAAGTAAACTCCCTGTGAGTTCTCTTTATGTATTTTGAAATATAATTAGTTTTATAAATTTCCACTTCAACTGGATTGTAGTAAAATAATGGTTTACCTTTAAAATCCAGACATAACTTATGAATTTTTGCCACCCACTTAGCTAAATCTATCGCCTGTTTCTTATTCTCAACAATAATATTTTTTCCACTGACGAATTCATACAGTATACAATATCTTTTTTTGTAATCCGAAGCCACACTATAATCTTTACCCTGAACAGTTTTAATTATTTTTGGCATTTCTATGCCGTTTTTACTTAAATACCCCATTAGATTTAACTGATTTTCAAAAATTGTTTTCGTCATTCTCTTATTCAAGGAAATCTTTAAAACATATTTTTTTAGTTTTGTTGTAACTAAAAGTACCTTATCTATATGGCCATTTAGATCTTTCAATTGGGTGCATTGCAATCCGTATTCCCTTCGCAATAATGTTTTGACTTGAGATAATGAAATCATATCACTGATTTAACTTTAAACTCGGTTCAACAACTTTTCTTACTTCGTCACAGCCATGTGGTCTGCCTGAGCCATCGTCAAAACCAGTTCCACAAGCATTTACAAACAGCAACCATTTGGCGTTTAACATAGTTGGGTAAAGATCTCCACCAGCGGCACAGATATCAAAGTCTTTTTTAAACTGATCTAATGTAGTATAGCCAAGAATGTTTGGTATTAAAGTGACAGTATAAACACCGTTGTCTTGGGTATCACCAGTATATTTAAAATTATATACAGTTTCAGTAGAACTATTAAACTTGGCCACTAATTTGTTAAAATAATCAGCTTCATGTTGTGAACCACACTCATTGGCCATTCCACTTAACTGATCTGTAGTGTAACTAAATGTTTTGGTATCTTTCGTGACAATAAAAAGGTTGCCTGTCGAGTAAGAAATAAGATCATTACTTATCGTACTTTTGTCGTCTAAAATGTCACTCTTAAATTTTATACAATATGACCTTTTTTTAGGCCCAAAACAAAGATTTGTAGTGCAGCCAAATTCAGCATCACATTGATGACAACCATCAAACCATCTTACACAATTTTTGGGTATATAATTTTCCCCAAAATAAAATGCCACATATAATCCAACAGTAAATAATATTATTACAAAGGCCCCAATTAATATTTTTTTCATACATTAAAATATAGATAACAAATCTTCAAAATTCTCAAATGAGTAATCTGCTTCATCTGATTTACTCCACACTAAGCAAGTTTTCATACCGACTAATTTTGCCGGCTTAATATCAACATCAACTCTGTCACCGACATATAAAATTTCTCCGGGTGGTAATTTTGTTTTTTCAATCATCAAATAAAAACCATCAAGTGCAGGTTTTCGTTCCTTAATATCATCGCCAGTTATTATATAAGTAAACAATTCTGGTTTAACATCAATAGCGGCGAGTGTACTAACATTTCTTTCAGGTTTTACATTGGTAAAAATTGAAATTGGTACTTTATCTTTTAATTGTTCAAGTGTCTTTTTTACAACTATATTTGGCTTAAAGTATTTAACTTCATCTATAGTATTAAAATATTTTTGCCAATAATCTGATGGTAAACCAAGGGAGCGGAAAACCGCCGAGTTGCTTCCATATTTTTTGTATAAAGTTTCATACTCTTCCATCAATTCTTTAGTTACCGGTTTTTTAATAAAATCAGCATACGTTTTATAGCGCAGTGCATTATGGACTTTGTGGAATTCAGGGGTATGAATAGTAAGTGTTCCGTCGACATCAAACCAAATGTGTTTAATCATATAATTTACAATTTACCTTCCTTAATTAGTTCAATGCTAGACTTTCCCTCCTGAATTTTATAATGGATTATTTTTGGATCGTTAAAATAATCCTTTATTCTTTCCAACTGCTTTGGAGAAAATTTTGTTGGTATATCATTTAAAGCAAAATATTTAATTTGATCAGCTTCATCATTTAGTTTAACCTCCCCACCTATAACCTGGCAGAGAAAAGAAAACACTAATTCATTTTTACCTTTCTTAACATAAATACCGGTAATTTTTTCAACTTTAACGTCTAATCCAGTTTCTTCCTTTACCTCTCGAATAACACCCATTTCTGGGGTTTCGTTCTCACAAAGACCCCCACCTGGTAGATTCCACAGATTATAGTCTAATCTGTGACAAATCAGAATGTTCTTATCGTGATCTAAAATAATGGCAAAAACACCAATTTTAAACATAATGTATATACAATTAATACCATCTAATTTATTTAACTAATCTTGTTTCTTCCACCAATCATGGTATGGCAATAAATCCTTAAGTTTTTCTATTTTATCTTTGTCCAATATCACTTCTGTCTCAAGATTTTTTTCATCTGTTTCCTTGATCATTTGTCTACAATGACCACACGGTGGGATGACATAAAGGTACCCTTCCTCATCTTTCCATGTTGCAACAATTTTTTTTATTACATATTCACTACCATCAGTAATCATCTTTCCAATAGCAACTCTTTCAGCGCAATAACCATTAGAATCAATACCTACACAGACACCAGTGTATATTTTTCCGTTCCCTGCTAATAATGCACAGCCCACATCACCAACTAGGCCATTTTTTAATTGTTTTGGATTAATTGCCGATGCTGCTTTTAGAATTAGTTCTTCATTAGTCATATTGATAAAAATTAATGATAAGTATTTATTAAAATATCAATTTATAAGTTATTCCTTCTAGAACTAGAAGTACATTACTCTGGCTGTGCTGGCAATTGTTTCCACTATTTTTTGCCAAATCTGAAATTAGCTACGAGCTGTTGTTTGGAACTCCTGCCTGCAAGTTCAAGAAGAGAACGATCATTTCTTCTGCACCATTCGACCAAACCACTATAGCCGTTATTTCTAAGCCAACGCCCATTAAAAATTGGTCTTTTATCTTCTGATAAAACCTGCCACATTAAAAAAGCCTCTTCAAGTTTGTCTAGGGCACTAACATCTGTATATGTTTTTTCTATTTCCCTTTGTGCAAAGGAATCTTTTAAATCTTGGTTGCTACTACTTGCTACTAACGCTGACAAAGAAGCATTTTTCTTAATTCTAGACCACTTTAATATTCCATTATACCCATTTTGTTTAAGCCAAGTGGGAGTAAAATTTCCTCGTTCTTCTTGTGGCAAAGTTTGCCATGTTGCAAAAGCTTCTTCTAATTTTAATAATGCGCTGTAAGATGTATAATTTAGTGCTTGATCCTGAACAGAAAAAGATTTTTTTAAATCTTCATTAAAACTTTTATCTACTAAATCAAGTAAAGTTACATCATTTTTTTTAGTCCAATTACGAATTCCACTATATCCATTTTCATCAAGCCAATTTGAATTAAAGATACCTCTGGTAGTCTCTGGCAAAGCTTGCCAGACCGCAAATGCTGTTTCTAGTCTTTCAACCGCCAATTCCACAGTGTATTGTGCTATTCTTTCCCCTTTGGTAAAGTTAGATTTTAAATCTTGATTTTCAGATTTTGCTACCAAATCAACGAATTGCGTATTTCTTTTACACCAATTATACAAACTTGCATAGCCATTGTTTACTAACCAGTGAGCATTAAATGAGCCGCCTTTTTTTGGTGTAGATTGCCAACTTACAAACGCTTCTTCTAATTTAGCCAATGCTGTTTCTTCGGTAAAATTTTGAGCTTTTTCTCTTTTAACAAAATTATCCTTTAAAGCTTGATTACTACTTTTATTTACTAATTCAACTAATGCCGTGTTTTCTCTTGCCCAACCAAATAAACCAGCAAAACCATTTTTTACTAACCATTTAGAATTAAATTCTGTTCTTTTGTCTTCAGGTAGACTTTGCCACTTTAAGAAAGCTTGTTCCAATCTAGCTAAAGCAGTTTCTTCTGTATACCTTTCATAAGTATCTCTTTTTACAAAAGTGTCTTTTAATTCTTGAAAGCTACTCAGGGCGACCAAAGCGGTAAGGGAAGTGTTCTTTTTAGACCAGTTATATAAACCTTGATAATTATCTGATAGCCACCTTACATTGAATTCACCTCTTTCGGCTTCTGGTAGTGATTGCCACACCCTAAAAGCTTCCTCTAATTTGGCTAAGGCGGTTTCTTCGGTATATACAAGAACTTCGCGAGCTCTTTTTTTAAAATGTTTTTTTAAATCAGGATTACCACTTCTATTAACTAAATCATCTAATGATATGTTAGTTCTAGACCA
Organism: Candidatus Magasanikiibacteriota bacterium; assembly: GCA_903837125.1. Taxonomy (GTDB): domain Bacteria; phylum Patescibacteriota; class Patescibacteriia; order Magasanikbacterales; family UBA922; genus CAILTG01. The sequence goes on from CAILTG010000002.1 coordinate 6,348, forward strand.
GTTATATATGCCCCCTCCATGACCACTATTTGCAATCCACCAGGTATTAAAACTTCCTCTCTCACTTTCAGGTAATGATTGCCAGACTCCAAAAGCTTCTTCCAATTTAGCTAAAGCGGTTTCAGAGGTATATCCATGTTGTTCAAAATTTTTCTTTAACTCTGGATTAGAACTAGCAGCCACCAAATCTTCTAAAGAAACATTGGCTTGTGCCCAACGATTTAAATTACGGAATCCATTACTTTCAAGCCAAGTAGAATTAAATTTTCCTCTTTCACTTTCCGGTAGTGACTGCCAAGCAACGAATGCTTCCTCTAAAGATATTAAAGCCGCTTTTTCATCAAGTTGTTCTGCTAAATTACGTCTAGCAAACTCCTTCTTAGGTATCTCTAATTCAATACTTAAAGCATGAGAAACAGAATCTTTCCATTCTTTCACATTATTGCTCCATACAATTGTGCTAACCCTCTTGCCATCATCCATTTTTTTCAACTCTTCCTTAGACATTGCACTTAATTCTTGCCATTCTTTCATATCTTCAACTTGGTGTATGATAAAGGTAGCATTTTCTGCTTCATTATTTATGAAAACAATTTTTTGAATACTAGGAAGTAAAAAAACTTCATAACTTAAACCGCGCATACTACCTGGTTTATTTTTTCCAGAAATTACAGAATATGGCAATTTAAGCTCTGTTAAGATTTCCACTAAATAGCGAGTGCGTGGTATAAATTCTTTTGTTTCCATACCTTCACCACTACCAGTTATTATTTCACCTTCGCCTGGTGGTAAAATAATTTGTTTCGTTGCCAAAATAGTACCTGGCAATTGTAAAGGAGTTAGTTTTTGGACTTCGTCATTAACAAATCTTTTGGTATCAAAAACAGTGGCCATTGGTTTGCCACGTCTTTCTTCTACTCTTAAATAATCTTCAGCCCCAATAATTTCAGCTATCTGTGCGACTGGCAAACCCGAAGATAGCAGACGTTCAACTTGTCTGTTTAGTTCCATTTTTCTGGCTTCAATTTCTCTTATGTCTGGTGTGTCCATATCTATTGTAATATGTATTTAAAAACATTTGAATGTTTTAATTAGTATAGCCAACAGTCTTGGCAATTACGCCTTTAAGCTCTTCAGAGTTGGGCCAATCAAGTAAAATTCCTAAATCATTTTCAAGAGCATACATAGCAAATCTTTTTTCTAAATCTTTAAATGCAAACAGTTCTGAATAGAATTCTTTAAACCATGACGACAATTGTGCATAGTCTTCTTTCTTTGCATACTGCTCAAATGCTTCTGACATATACTTTTTTGGAAATTCCATCATTTTGTTTACAATATCTAAAACAAAATCAATGGAAGCCAATTCTGTTCTTTCAAAATCTAAAATTC
>CAILTG010000003.1 GCA_903837125.1 Candidatus Magasanikiibacteriota bacterium
AAAATTTGCAGAAAGAGAAATAGATTTTTTTACTTTGTATTGCATTTATAAAGGCTATACTGTTTATTTTGCCAAAAATGTTGGTGTCAATTTTAAAAATTATTTTGCAATTTATAAAAATGGCGTAGTTAATTCTTATCGTGGTGCTAGACAATATAAGCAAATTACAGAACTTTTACATCATAAACGGTCATTATTTTTGAAATTTTTACAAAAATTAGATAAACAAAATAAAATATTGTCAGAGTATAATAATCTTAAAAGATTAGACAAATTAAGAGATAGAGAACTTCTTAATTTATTTTCAAAATTTATTAAAGATTACCAAAATTATTTTGCCATTTTTACTTTACCTAAATATTTTATTTTTTTAAAAAATGAGGATTTGAACAAGAGAGAGTTAAAATTGTTGGATAAAGTAAGGCGAGTAGCAATTTACGAGGAAATTCAAGAAATTTTTTTACACAATTTTTTTAAAGTGTTGGCTGAACGCAGAGGATGGAAGATAAAGAATTTGTTTTATTGTATGCCCGAGGAGATTTTGTTGATTATAAAAAATAAGCCAGTAAACGATAAAATTATAAAAGCACGTAAAGAAGGTGTCGGCATATTTTGTAAAAATGGTAAAACGAAGTTTTTATTTGGAAAAAATTTATTAATCGCCTTTAAAAAAGAAACAAAGATTGAGAAGTGTAAAATTATTAGAGGTAGAATTGGTTATCCAGGTGTCGTTAGGGGCAGGGTAAAGATTGTTTTTAAAAAAGAGGATTTAATTAATTTAGCGGGGAAAATTTTGGTTACACCCATGACTTCAATTCGTTTTGTATCTTATATAAAAAAAGTTAAAGCAATAGTTACGGACGAAGGCGGAATTGCTTGCCACGCATCAATTATTTCTCGGGAATTAAAAATTCCTTGTGTGGTGGGTACAGGTAACGCTACTAAATTATTGAAGAATAATGATTTAGTGGAAGTGGATGCTGACAAGGGAATTGTTCGTAAAATATAAATCAGTGAAATAAAAAACAATCAACGTAATTAATGTTTTAAAAAGCAAGCGACACCGGGGGGACCGGTGTCGTTGCACTTTGAGGGAAAGAAAGAGGGAGAAACGAGGAGTAACTCGTTCAGGTTCGGTTCACATTCGGCGTCGGCCAGTGGTGCATCCCGCTACAGCGGCGGGTTGCACTCCGTCGGCAGCTGGTGGATCGTGATGCCGTCCCGCGTGATCTCGTATCCGCCGCACTCGCCGACGAGGTTGTTGTACATGGTGTTGACCATGGTTCCCATGGCCATCGTGCCCACCCCGGGTCAGAACCTGGCCATGGTCAGACCGAGCATCTCCTGCTCGACCACGTGGCCGAGGACGACCAGTGTGGGCTTCGCCTCGTCTGCCAGCAGGTGGTGAAGCGACCGCTCGTCCGATATCAGCGCCATGGCGATCCCCTGCAGGGTTTTGAATCCGTACTCGTCGAACTGATCGAATGCCGTCGGATCCTCGGCCAGGTACCCGCCGAGGGTCTGGTATGCCCCTGAGTGACGCGTCCACCACTCTTCGAGCCCCGTGTGAATGGGGTCCGCATAGTAGATGGAGTCTACGATGTAGCTTTTGTACTCGCTCAGCTCCATCATGATGGGGCCGGACTCCTCGAAGCGGATCGGGGCCGGGTACACCAGGACGCCTTTCCGCTTCGCGAACTGCCGGAGCCAGCCCGCGCGAGCCGCACGGCACTGCTTCTTGCCCTCGTCGGTGAGGGTGCGGAAACGGTCGTGGGGAACGGCGCTTTTCGGCACCGTCTTGCCATGGCGCGTGAGCACCACGGTGGTGAAGAGGGAAGTCAGGAACGCCATGGACGCACGGGCCATTTCTTCTCCACGAGCCAGCATCGGATTTCTCCATCTAGAGTTTATGAACCATGCACTGCCATTTGTTACACCAAATAATTAGTTGAACAAATAGCAGTGCATTATCTCTTTCTTTTATTGTCAAAGTGCATTTAGAAAAGAGCAATCTGCGCTAAAATTGGCACAGTTTGCCACTTTATCTAAACAGTTGATTATAGCACAATTTGGGCTTTTTGTCAAGAGAGGAAAAATGTGGGATAATATTTTTATGTTTTGCCTTACTCTCAAAATTTACGGCTCTGTCCAAGGTGTTGGTTTTCGTTGGCGAGCTAGAGAAAAAGCTAAAAAATTAGGTTTGGTTGGTTATGTAAAAAATTTGTCAGATGGCACTGTTGAACTGGTGGCCGAGGGCGAGGAAGAACAGTTGAAAAAAATGTTAGAATACTGTAAGATAGGACCTTGGTTTGCCCATGTTGAAATGGTTGAAGAAGAGTGGAAAAGTGTTAGTGGTTTAGAATTTGAAGATTTTAAAATAGTTTTTTAATGACAAATTTCTAATTTCCAATCAAATCCAAATGACAAAATTCAAATTTGACATTTGATATTTAGACTTTGACATTGATTTGACATTGGAAATTAGGATTTTGACATTTCATTTATGTTGTCTGATTACCATCGCTATCGTTTGTACGAAATTCTCCCTGGCCTATCCGTCTGGTTGACTTTGATTTTGAGTATATTTTTATCATTTGTCCGCCCGTTGTGGATGATTTATTTTATTATTGTTTTTGATATTTATTGGGTTTTGAAAGTGGTAAATTTTTGTTTTTATTTAATGGTGGCATGGGTAAGATTTAGAAGAGTGAGACGAGTGGATTGGAAAAGCAAGTTGAAAAGTGAATTGAATAATTGGCAGAATAAAAAACAAGTGGTTTTTTTAACTTTATATGATGAGACTTGGGGAGTAGTGAAAACTGGTATAGAAAGTATTGCTAAAGCTGTTTATGACAAAAATAAATTTGTGATTGTGATTGCTGGAGAACAAAGAAAAAAAGCTAATTATGAAATGATTCTAAAAAAAGTTAAAGAAAATTTTTCTGATTATTTTTTAGATGTTGTTGGTACACTTCATCCTGATAATTTGGAAGGGGAAATTCCTGGCAAGGGTTCAAATTTAAATTGGTCGGAACGGGAAATGAAAAAATATTTTGACAGCCATGGCTGGAATTATCGTGAGGTGATTGCTACTATTTTTGATATTGATACTGTTTGCCATTCTGAATATTTTGCTTATTTGGCCTATCTTTATTGCACTCACCCTAGGCCAACCAGAAGTTCTTATCAACCGGTGGCAGTTTATAATAATAATATTTGGGAATCCCCAGCTTTGCTCCGCATTATGGCTTTTGGTACTACTTTTTGGACCATGACCAGTTCAGCCCGGCAAGATGCTTTAGTGACTTTTTCTTCTCATTCTATGAGTTTTCAGGCAATTGTTGATGCTAACTATCATGATAAAAGAATTGTTTCTGAGGATTCACGGATTTTTTATCAGTGCTTGTTATTTTACAATGGCGATTATGAAGTTACTCCTATGTATTTGCCGGTTTCCATGGATACAGTTCGTGATGATTCTTGGTGGCAAAGTATAAAAAATCTTTATAAACAGCAACGGCGTTGGGCTTGGGGTACGGAGCATGTGCCGTTTTTGCTTTATGAATTTCATAAAAAAGGTAAAACTTTTCCTTTATGGAAAAAAATTAAATGGGTATTTATAGAATGGGAAGGAAAATGGTCTTGGTGTATGGTAGCACTGATTATTACTATTTTGGGGCGGCTGCCAATGTGGGTGGCACCAGAATCAGTACGTCAAAGTGCTTTGTATTTTAATGCACCTTATATATTGCAAAATTTAATGACTTTGTCCATGATGGGTTTATTTTTATCAGCTATTTTTAGTTTTCCGCTGTTGCCGCGGCGTCCAAATAATGTACAGCACTACAAATATGTTATACTACTTTTGCAATGGGGGCTTTTACCTTTAACCATGATTTTTATTTCAGCCATTCCAGCGATTGATGCGGTTACGCATTTGATGCTGGGAAAGTATTTAGGATTTAATGTATCAATCAAGAAAAGGGTCGAAGGTAAATAAATTTCTCTTAAAATGCCAAATTTCCAATATCCAATTTCCAATCAAATCCAAATTTCAAAATATCTCCGCCAGAGAACGGATCCCCCTTGTGGAGAAAATTTGATATTTAAGTTTTGACATTGATTTGACATTGGAAATTGGTAATTTGAAATTATATATATGTTTAACAAAAGTGGTTTTAATAAAGTTTGGTTAATACTAATTGTGCCGTTTTTTTTAATGGTAGTTATTATTGGTGGTAGTTATTATTGGTTTAAGAGTTTATCACCAGAAAAAATGTTGGGTTTTTTACAGAGTGATCTAATAAAAAATCAAATAAAGCCGGCTGATCGTGGTTTGTTTGATTACGTTCCTCAATTTTTGGGATTTACTAAACCCATGACTTATTTAGTGTTATTTGAAAATAATACTGAACTCAGGCCGGGTGGAGGATTTATTGGAGTTTATGCCATAATTAAAATGGATAAAGGCAAAATGAATTTGGTGCAATTGGATGGCACAGAAAATTTGGATCGCGATAAACCGAGTACTTGGTGTCCAACGCCACTTCCTGTAATAAAAACTAATTTAGTGGTGAATTGTTGGTTTTTTAGAGATAGCAATTGGTCTCCGGATTTTTCTGAGTCGGCTAAAAAAGCTTTGGAATATTATCAAGGTGAAGGCGGAATAGAGGCCAATAATATTGATGGGGTAATTGGTTTCACTCCCACCGTCTTAGAAGAATTATTAAAAATAACCGGACCACTTACGGTAGACAATGTTCAGTTTGATGCCAGTAATGTGACAGAAAAATTAGAATATGAAGTGGAAAGGGCTTATGATGCCAAAGGTATTGAAAAACATGATCGCAAACAGATTATTAAGCCACTTTTACAGGCACTTTTAGGTAAATTAAATATATTTTTTGATTTTAATAAATACATTAAGTTGACTGAGGATTTAATAAAAGAAAAACAGCTAATGTTTTATTTTTCTAATGAAAAACTACAAAAAGAGATAGTTCAGCACGACTGGACTGGAGAAGTTAAAACAAGTTCAACTGATTATTTATTGTGGGTTGATGCTAATCTTTCAGCTTTGAAAACCGACCGGGTTATGGAACGTAATTTAAATTATTCAATAATTCAGGATACTCAAGGAAAATATTTAGCGACAGTAGAAATGAATTATAAGAATATAGGAAAATTTGATTGGCGTACCACTCGTTATCGTACTTATGCCAGAATTTTTGTGCCGCTTGGAAGTGAGTTGATAAAAGCTGAAGGAAATATGAAAACCGATCGCAGTTCAGAACCAGGAACAGTGGATCAAGGAACAGAATTAGGCAAAACTTGGTTTGGTACTTTTACTGCCATTGAACCTGGGCAAACCAAAACACTTAAGTTTAGTTATTATTTGGCCACCAGTACGGTGGCGGCGATTCAAACAGGGAATTATAATTTGATGGTACAAAAAGAATTAGGTACTTTAAGCACAGGATTGACTTTAAACCTAAATTTTGGTAAAAATATAAGTACCACAAAACCTGCTGTTATCCAAGAAATAGGGAGTCAAAGATATAATTATTCAACGGATTTAAGTGTTGACAGAATGTTTGAGATTAGGTTTTAAATTAGATATTTTATAGTTATGCAAACACCAGCCGAGAGACATTTGATTGATAAAATAATTGAACTGCTTAAAAATAACAGTGATGTTTGTCGTATTTTAAATATGGGTGCTAATAAGAGTGTGGTAGTTGAGAATGATTTAGAAAAGAATGGTCTAAAATTTATTGATGATCGGTTGGATGTGGTTGATTGCCGAGTGGATTTACCTTTTGTTGAGAATTGTTTTTTATCTTCAGCAGAAGATATGAAAGAAGTTTCAAATGATAATTATGAGGTGGTTTTTTCTAATTATGTTTTGGAGCACATCCCCAACATTTCTAAAGCAGCCGTGGAAATTAAAAGGGTTTTAAAACCTGGTGGTTATTTTGTGGCTTCAGTTTCCAATCCTACTGCGCCAGAGTTTAAATTGGCCCACGTTACTCCTCTTTGGTTTCATCAATTAATAAAAGGCAAAGGTGCAGGGTATGAAGCTTTTGAAACTTATTATAATTATAAGAATATTAAAGAATT
>CAILTG010000004.1 GCA_903837125.1 Candidatus Magasanikiibacteriota bacterium
CTATCAGCTACAGGTTTAAACACCATATTTCCTGCCCGATAATTAATACCTTGACCACCAGTCAAAAGAACAGGTTCTTCTGACGTGCCAAAAGCATTTAAAATTTCTTGAGTTGGTTTGCCTGGTGGACTTAACATATTTAAATATTCTTAAACAATAAGCAATAACTATGTTTATCATTTGCAGATGTAGACTTAATTTTTGCATTTTTAAAACAAAAAATAAAATCTCGCTCAAAATAGAAGTATTTAGAAATTACCTTGCCAACGTCCCAAGCCAACGGAGTCATTGGGTAATCTTTATCAAAAGTATTTGAAACTTCAAATACCACATAGCCATTTTTCTTCACTATCTTTTTTAATTGGGAACAAATTTTGTTGATACCAGATAAGTAATCTTTATAACTGCCTGCTTTGGTGTAATTGGATAATGGATTTTCTTTATCAAAATAGCGCATGTATGGAGGCGATGTGAAAACCAAATCTATCTTTGGCAAATCTAACTTGGACAATTGCAAAGAACTGTCATTAATTATTTTGCTAGGTGATTTAAGGGTTTTTTTAATATAGCTAACTCTTTCTTCGTCATATTCTACACCAACACCTACTCGCCCCAACTTGGAAGCGGCAAATAGAGTTGTACCAAAACCAGCAAAGGGATCAAATACTACATCACCTTTTTGGGTGTATTCTTTGATAAACATTTCTGGCAAAGCTTGAGTAAATTGAATGTCGGTATACGAAAATCCAGCAATCTTTTTAATTTTGTCTTCTAGGACAAACCATGATTTGTTTATTGACATATTCAAAGAAAATCAAATAAATTTAAACAATAAATTTTAGTATCTGCTCCGCAGTTTTCTCTGGTTTATTATGGCTGTTATCAATTTTAATTTCATGAAGTAAAGTTTTTCGTTCCTTAAGGTGTTTATTCCAGCTAACAGCTTCTTTCACATTCTTAAAACCACTATCTCTTGGTCCCAAAACTCTTTTTTTGATTTCCTCATTTTTTTCAATAATGAGAGAAAAAATGACATATCTATCTTTCTTAAAAAATTTTGATATTTCTTGAATTTTTGAATCTTTTAAATCTGTTACAACTACATTCTTATAACCATACCTTATATAATTTTTCAAAATAGCAACCAAATTTTCAAAACTCATTTTTTCTTCTCTATTACTTGCTTTTTTCCATTCTCGATCAAGATGAAATTCACGCAACCACCCAAAATCAATATAAGGAGAGTGGAGTTTCTTTACCAATAATTCAGCAACAGTAGTTTTTCCGCTTCCTGGCGCGCCTGCAATAAATATGATACTAGGATTTTTCATAATTAGTTTTTATTTAATATAACCAACTGTCTTGGCAATCACGCCTTTAAGCTCTTCGGAATTAGGCCAATCAAGTAAGATTCTCAAATCATTTTCAAGAGCATACATAGCAAATCTTTTTTCTAAATCTTTAAATGCAAACAGTTCAGGATAGAATTCTTTAAACCATGACGACAATTGTGCATAGTCTTCTTTTTTAGCATATTGTTCAAATGCTTCTGACATATACTTTTTCGGAAATTCCATCATTTTGTTTACAATATCTAAAACAAAATCAATGGAAGCCAATTCTGTTCTTTCAAAATCTAAAATTCCCACAATCTTATTATCATTCACAAGAATATTGTCGAAATGAGTATCCCAGTAAACCAAAGCTATCTTTTGCTCATCTAAGAAGTGCTGGTTTTTATTCACAAATTCCCTAATATGTTGAACAAAATTTGACGAAAGTAATTTTCTTTCTTCAACCTTTTCTAATGACTCATTAATTTGTAACACCATTTTCCCACGCCAATTAATGGTTGGTGGTAAATTAAACTTCTTTACAAATGAATCAACTGTGGTCTGGTTAATTAATTTTAAAAATCCACATAACTGTCTTACAATTTCTTTCCTTTCTGCATTATTCATTAAGTGCCATTTTGAATAAAGATTGTCACCTTTAATTTTATGATAGATAACGTAGAATTTGTTGTAAATTTTTTTAGTGTCATCAAAGGTGATAATCTTGGGTACTGGAAGTTGGCCATTAAAATAATTGTAAAAAAATTCTTCCCTTAAAAATTTGTCTTCATTTTCTGTGTCTTCACAAACCTTAAGAATATACTGATTATTAATTGAGTACACTTTATTTGTGAATCCAATTTCTATTTTATCGAAAGATTCTATTGGTCCTAAGTTGTGCTTTGAAAATATTAATTGTGCTTCGACTTTGTTCATATTCATTAATATTTATTTCTTCTGGATCTAAAGTACATCACCCTTGCCGTCCGAGCAATACTTTCTGCCACTTCGTCCAAGTTTGTTTCAATTAGGCTGTTTGGTATGTGTACGGTGCGGTAACCGTTATGTGCCGAATAATACGACCGGTTTAAATCCGAAGTCATTTGTTTAACATCTGTATAATGTTGCATACCATCAACTTCAATATCAATCTTAGCCCAGGGGATGGAAATATCTATATGTTTGTGCCCATCCCACTGTTCCAACTTACATTTTATGCCTTTCTGCACCAATGTATCATGCAAGGCTTGTGCCTGGGGCGTTATATGCTCATTAACAGGGCCATTTGATTCATAATGAGTATAATTTGCTTCCACAGGCTTTCCAGTGCTTAATTGGTTAATTTTATGAACCATTTTATTCCAGGATAGTCTGCCCCTTAATTTATGCCATAATAGCACACAGCCAATTACCACAGCACAAAAAATTAAAATATAGATGACCCAGTGCCAAAACTTTGCTCGGTCAGCAAAGAACATAAGTACCATATACAAAACACCCAGAGTAACAATACCCCTGATCGGGTCATCGTCGTAGTATTCGTAATTTCTGTAGTAGGACATAAAAATTATTCTGCCTTTAATATTATTTTAAATCCTCGGGCATTTTTCACTTCCTCCAATTTAAATCTTTCAAATATGTGAATCAAAACCCTTTCTTTTAAATGTTCCCTTTGTTCATTTTTGTCACCTACGTCAGCCAACCACTTTGGTTGTTGTTCATTAAGAAATTTATTCATCAACTGTTCACTTTCAGAGAACGACTGAACATTCATGTAGAAAATGTCTTTCAGGTTATTAATACTTTCTCCACTATCAAGGGGAGAATATTGAATTAGACTGCAAAGTGTGTTTTTATTGATAATTATTACTTCGCTGATTCTTTTTTCGGATTTATAATGTACTTCAAAAATAGGAATTTCAACTTCATTAATTTGACACCAACCAACAAATCCATTTACATCCAGCTGTTTTTTTGATTGGTAGTATGGCACCAATTTTGTGCCTGGCAAAAGTTCACCATTCCAAAGTAAAGAATTAGCAGTAATTAACAAAATTAGATCCTTTCGCTCTCCTAATTGGTCTATCTCTTTGGTAAAATCTGCCTGCTTTATTTCTTTACACATTTCAGAGATTTTAGTCAGCAAAAGTGAATCTTCGCTGTAAGCTAAATTTTGTCCATAATTTTCTCCCCAACCAATATAATGGACATACCAATCATTCATGAAGGGTTCTTTGCTATCAACCGTGTTAACGCCAAAACGGTTTTTCCTCAAGTCGAATGATGACTCACTAATTTTATTTCTAAATTTATTATAATAGTCCAATATTTTTCTTAGCCTGACATTTTCATTAAAACTGGATAACACTTTTTCTTTAAATTCATCAATTTTTTGTGGGGTTATTGAGCTACTTTTTAATCTTGTTTTATCAATTTTTTCCTGTTCTGATTTTGCCTTGTCTAATAATTTTCTAAATAATTCTACATTTTTAATTGCTTGCTCATTTAGAAAAGAATCATATTTTTGCGGATTAGCTTTAACATCATCCAGGATTTTATTTATTCCACCAGTACCTTCAGCCAAAAAATTTAAATCCCTATTTGGTGGCAGATTAATTGAGCCGATGTCAGCTTCAGTTTTATTGGCTAAAAGTAATAAGGCGTTTATCACATAAAATTTTTCTAATTTATCCAAAATTTGAATCGTGTGTACCATACCTTCCCCTTTTTCACTCAACTCCCAACTATCCCAACCCCACAAATCTTCTACTTCAAAAGAATGAACTTTTATAAATACTTTTGTCAGATCCTCAACATTTGGTGTAATTTTTGTCTTGACTGAATCATACAATTCTTTTAGTACAGCATCTTCATCTCCTTCGTCCTCACGCAAGTGCAATAACCAACTTCCTAAACCAAAGAAAATTTGGCTCCTCCAAACACTTAAATACTCCAGACCGTCAGCTTTATCTTTTTCCATTTTTCTATACATTTTGGTACCGCCTAATTGCTCAAAAATTTTATTTAATGCCAACAACAAACCCCTAAAATTTTTAACGTCGCGTTTATCAATACAACTTTTCAGTAGAGTCTGAAAAACTTTAAAAATATAAAAAGAATAGCCCTTAAAATCTTCTTCAGATATTTCATTATCTTCCAGTCTTGGCTCCAAATAATAATTAGCAAACTCTACTAAATATCGCGACATTCTGTCAAACATAAAATCTGCCAACTCAGGACTGGTTTCTTTTATCTCCAAAGCGTGGAAGTATATAAATATGGGAAATTCAATAGACCATTGATAGAAGAGGTGATCTCCATTTTCTACTGCTTGTCTAGCCAATCTCATTGGTAAATATGCTGCCCCGCCAACCATTTTTCTTTGGCTTGACTTTACGCCTTTATTAAACACTTCTCGGACGTCATCAATTATCCATCTAGTAGGCTTTAATTCTTCCAAAAAGGCACCTCTTTCCTTTTCTGCATCTGACTGTGAAAATTTTGCCCCTATAGATTTCATGCTATCATAAAATTCTTGCACTAGAGCTAGGTACAAATCTGTTAGTTCATCAAATTTGTCTAACTGTTCTTTTTCTATAACCGCAAAACATTTATCTTTTATTTTGGCAACTTCTTTTTTTACCTCTTCTTCCGGATTATCTATCTCTTTTATAACTAAAATATTTCTGCCAATTTTTTCAAGTTTCGCTATCTTTTTTCTTTTTTCCTTTTCTGGCATATCTTCAAACATATCCTTTCTCAACCAAATTACGTCCTCACCCAAATTAACTTTGCTATAAAACATTACACCTAAGTAGCAAAGCGGATATAAATTTGGCTTTGAATCAGTGCTACTTGTTTTTGAAGAATCAATACCAGAATCAATTTTATTTTTAGTTGGTGTTGTCTCTACTTCAGCAATAAACTTTTTTAAATTTATAATATCTACTAAATAGCCAGTTTTTATAGATTTGATGCTAAAATACTTATCATTCATTTTTGATAACGGAATTAGTTGAAATTTTCCATTGTCTTTGTGTGTATTAAAAAGCCAATTATTACCCTTCCTCTTTTTTATTTCCCAATCCATCATTTTCGCTAATCCTCTTTTAAGTAAATCAATGAACATCTTTTTTTTGGCTTTGTCCATTTCATAATCTCTAACCAAAATGTTTATCACTCTGCCCAAAAAATAAATCGTAAATAAGGCTATAACTAAAACAGGAATTACACTTAATATATTTGTGTCACCCCACAAAAAAGTGCAAAATACTAATATTTCACCGGTTAGTAATGGAAAAAAGTGACTCTCAAACAACAAAACCCTGCCTTTTTCAGGATCATCATTATTGGTCAAACTCTCTGCCACGAAGAAAGCCATGCCTATCAACACGGCCCCAATTCCCGCGTGTATTGCAATCAAATTTTGATAATGATTAGATTGCAATTCCAAATTAGGAATTTTGATAAATAGTACAGCATCAAGTAAATTATTATAAATGAGTAATAATGGTTGATGAATATGAAGTATGATACTTAGCCAAGCTAAAAAATCATGAAGGTACTGAGGATGAGTTAGAAACCAAGTAATAATTACTAAAAAAAGAATTTTAAGAAAGGAAGACCACGATGGTATCCAAAGTGGAGTTGCTTTATTTCTAAAAACATTTCTTGTTTTTTTACCAGTTTTGTTTTCACTTATTATTTCAATTAAAGAATCCTTCATAATTATAGATTTTTTAATTGATTTAACACTTCCTCAATATTCCCATTATGCACCAAAAAGAAATGCAATTTGCCTTTGCCTAATTCAGCCCATTTATTACCAATTTCAACTTTATATTCGGTATCCTCATTGCTAACTCGGTCTCCACCCTTCCACTCTAAAGCAATAATATTGCCTTTTTTAGTATGAGCAACAAAGTCTGGATAAAATTTATTCTTCTTCCAACCAATGATATAGAATGGATCGGTTTTCTCTCGATTGCGTACCCAAAAATCAATATTAGGTAAAGTATCCAAATCAATCCGTTCAATGAATGTTAATTCTTCTTTGTTCAGCTTATCTACTTTGCCATAATAATTCTTATTGAATTTTTGGGGCATCTCCTGATCCAAAATAATTGATTCTGGATAATTATCAAAAGGTTTAACAGTAATTTTCTTGGCAGTTAAGGCTTTATCAAATTGTTTCTTGCTGTGATTTTCTAAAATGCCATCAATCACTTCACCAAGTTTATTAAGTAATACATAACGATTAACCGACAATTCAGCCAGTGATTTTTTCTTTAGCTGGTGTTCCAAAGCCTTATCAATAAATTTCACTTTATCTGGCTGATCAAGTAGTGTGTAGCGAAGCTTTTTGTCCAGCCACTGTACTAATTCTTTTTTGGAAAAGTTTTTGTCTTTGTAAGTGAGTTTCAAGAATTGTTGAGCACCTTTAATCCACTTGTCGGCTTGAATATCAATGATGGCTCGACCGTCATTATCATAATGAATTTCAAAATCAAACTCAGCATCTTGTTTAGCTAATTCAAAATTTTCTCCAATCAGTTCTTCAAAAGTAAGTTTGTCATCATTTAAACTCATCATTGGCACTGCAAAATCTTTTTTAACAGTTCTTTCTACCTCTAGCTCATACTTTTGGCTTGTATCATTGGCATTTAGTAAATCATGTTTGCTATAACCATTGCTTTCCAGTCCGCCAATAATTTGGGTGGCGGCCTCATTAAAGTTTCTAGCCGAAGCAAAAATATAACAACGGTTTAAATCTTCATTCGTCTTGCGCTTGGCATAAGGCATCCGGATTATGCGCCCAATAATTTGTTCTACCGCAATTTTAGCCCCCACGTTGGCCACAGACACCAAAACATAGGCAAAGGAGCAGTCCCAACCTTCTGCAAGGGCGTTAACGGTAATAATGTAGCGGATTTTGCATTTTTTGCTAAACAAGTCCACACCCTCAAGATCATTTCTGTCGGAAGTTTTAATGGCAATTTCTTCTTCCGAAATTTTAGCTTTTAACAAGTATTCTTTTAATTGTTCAACAGTGATATTATCATTCACTTTACTTTGTGGTTGTGCCTGCAAAAGGACAATGGGTCGGATGTATTCATTTTTTAATTTCTTGGTTTCTTTTTCCAATTCTTCTCTCTTTTCAATGCCGCGGGCAACAGAGTCTTGCCATTGAGTGGCGCTTTCCAAAACAATTGGGATCTTTACCATTTGTTCTTCTTTCAACTGCGAAGCAGAAATATCTACTAAAATATTACTACCACCGCGCGGGGTGGCTGTATATTCAATAATAAAGCAGGGGTTTAGATCAGTTATGAAATCTATTGAAAGTTGGGTTTGGGTTTTGTGACCTTCGTCAATTACAACCAATGGGTTACTCATTTTTACCACATTGGCCAATGAATTTATAACAGTTCCTTCTTCGTCTTTTTCTAAATTATCATCATTATGTAAATTTTCAAAATGGCTCAAGAGTGCGCCATTTTCCTGATACACTTTATATTTAGTTTGAATTTTCTTATCTTTTCTGAAAGCTTCCAAACTAGAAATAATAATACAAAGATTATCTTCAACATCTTCTTTGCGAATTCTTAATGCTTCTTCATTGGAAAATATTCGCACGCCATTTTGAAAGGCTTCATCCAAGGCTCGGCGGTGTGGATCATTTTTGTCTTTAAATTTCTTAAGGGTTTGAGTTTTAATAGCTTCCGACGGTACAAACCACATTACTATGCCTCTATCCAATTTATTGGCTAAAGCGGTTTTCATTATTTCTTGCGTGGCGTGGCAAGCAACCAAAGTTTTACCGCCACCCGTCGGAATTTTTACACAGACAAAAGGAATCTCACCAAAGAAGTCTGGATTGTATGGCTGATTGGTAATGCCCATGAAGGCATACTTTAAATTAACCTTCTGCAGTTCTTTTAAATATTCTTTTAGTGTATCTATGGCTGTTTGCTGGTATTTTTTAAGTTCCATAAATTAGTAAACTTTAACCTCGTAAGGAATTTGTTTGAATTGAATATTATATTTTAACAATGTGTCTTCATCAAGATAATTTTTGTCAGCATAAACTATTTTTTTGCCAGAATTTTTGTGTAATTTGCTTAAGAAATATTTTGTAAGCACATTTTTACCTGGCTCTTTGTAGATAAGATAAAATTCAGTATCGCTATGTTCACCAATAAAATTCTTTTCAATTTTACTTTTATCAATGTTGGTTTGAGTTTCAGTAAAATATATGTAAGTAGCAAACTGGTTGAATTCACAAGTTTCTTCAATTTGCCCCTCTTCATCAAACAAAGGTTTATCTAATTCGCAATATTCAAAACCATCTTTAAAATCATATTTTTTGATAGCTCTCTTTACCCGCTCTGCAGTTATATCTTTAGCAATTGAGTCTTCCATTTCTACCATGATAAATTTTCTATTGCCGCCATCTTCATTATTTAAATCTAAAACTGCGTGACCTGTTGTACCTGAACCGGCAAAAGAATCCAAAACTAAATCATCTTTGTTTGTAGATAATTGCAAAATTCTCTTAATAAGCCTAACAGGTTTAGGTGTATTAAATGGAGTATCACTATCGTCAAAGAGTACCTTAATTTCTTGCTTGGCTTCTTGATTATCACCAACTTCTGTTCGGTACCAAATAGTTTTAGATACTAAACCCTGTTGAACATCAGTTAAAAATCTTTTTATTGAAGGAACATTATTACCATCCTTCCCAAACCAAATGCGGTTGTCTTTAACTAACTCGGCAAATTTTTCTTTGTTAACGCGCCAACAATATCCCTTTGGTGGATTAACCACTCTACCGCTCGGTGTTTTAATTGGATAATCAGTTGTAGCACTGTAAGTTTTTACGGATAAATCACTCGATTTCCATAATCCTCGTGGATCATTATCAACATTTTTATACCGCTTATCCATTTCTTCTGATCTTGGCAATAAATTTGGTCTCCATAATTCTTTATTTTTTGCATACAATAAAATATGATCGTGACTATCAGAAAGCCATTTAGCATCATTTTGAGGTGAATATTTCTTTTCCCAAATAACATTGGCTACAAAATTTTCTCTTCCAAAAATTTCATCCATCAACGCTTTTAAATAATGGCCTTCATCGTCATCAATCGAAACAAAAATCGTACCATCAGAAGCTAATAAATCCATCAATAATTTTAATCTGGGGTACATCATGCATAACCATTTATCATGTCTGCATAAATCTTCTGATTCTCTACCCACCACTTTACCGAGCCATTTCTTTATTTTTGGTGAATTTACTTTATCATTATAAACCCAGTCTTCATTACCAGTATTATAAGGAGGATCTATGTATATACACTTAATCTTGCCAACATAATAAGGCATTAAGGCCTTTAGTGCTTCAAGATTATCACCATGAATGATAAGATTTTTGGAATTGTCGCCGACGGATGAAGATTTTACTTTTCGCAGAAGACGGAAAGATACTTCTTTATCGTGGTTTACAACCGCTTCTTTGCCGATCCAGTTTAATGTTGGCATAAATTACTAATTTGAGGAAAAAAATTTGTTTAGAATACAAACAAAAGCTTATGACTAAGATGCCTATATTTTACGCCTTTTCTTAGTAGCTGTAAAGCAGTTACTAAGAAAAAATATTACCCTTACATTTCTTTAAAAAATAAATTTACAACAGACAAAAAGGGACAGAAAGTTGGCTATATTTTGGTCTCCATTTTTCCGCATCAGGGCTTGGTATTATAGCGTCAGCTTATCCTTCGTCAAGGTAAGAACTCGTGCCTCATCTCCACCTTGACTAAGGCAAGCTATCAGCCGCTGTAGGCAAGCCCGTTCGCTGCGGAATTATTACGGCCTCCGTTCGGACATTTTAAATATTGGCCGTTTTTTTAATTATATGGAAAACGCAATCGTTTCCCACTGGACTGGTTCGGCGAACACCGCTGAACTTGTCCGCAAACAAATCATTACCCGCTGGGGTCTTGATGAGGCTAACAATTACGATCCGAAAAGTAATTGTTTAACTTTTAACCAGTGGCTCAACGTGGGCTACCGGGTTAAAAAGGGTGAAACTGCTCTTAAGTCTTTCATCGTTATCGAAAAGAAAGACAAAGACGGACAAGTGGTTAGTAAACACCATAAAACAGTCAATCTGTTTTATATTTGTCAGGTTGAAAGAATCGCCTAATCGAGCGAAAGTGAAAAGGATCGGATCCTGCGGGATTCGGTCCTTTTTTTCGTTTGCCGATGCGTATTACTACATTTGGTCTGTGTATAAACTACTTGCGAACTGTTCGCAAGTGTATTATAATAGTTTTGTTATGAATAAACTAGTTGAAAAATTGATAGAAGTTGGTTGTAAAATTACTAATCCACGTTTGGCTGTTTTGAAGTATTTATCTGTTCACCATTCACCAATCTCGGCCAGAGATTTACATAAGAAAATTAAAGCCTTTGATCGCGCGTCTGTTTACAGAACATTAAACTTATTTGAAGAACTACATCTGTTAAATGTGGAAGTTATTGAAAAAGAAAAACTATACTGTTTTGCCGAAGAACCACATCACCACATTATTTGTAAAAAGTGTGGCTATACGGAAAAGACGAAATGCAATCATGATTTTGGAACTTTTAAAAATTTTAATGATGTTTACCACCAGTTAACTTTAACTGGGGTATGCAATAATTGCAGTAAATAATTATGAATAAAAGAACACAAGTTATTATCGCCATTCTGTTTGGTTTTTTAGCTATTGGCCTAATAACTTTTTTGGTAAATAACCACCAGAAGCCAGCAATACAAAACAGCAAACTTCAAGTAACAGCTAGTTTTTATCCCTTGGCCTATTTTGCCGAACAAATTGGCGGAGATAGAGTCGAGGTTACGAATATCACTCCAGCCGGGGCTGAACCTCATGATTATGAAACAACTCCCGCAGATATGGCTAAAATGGAAAATAGTAAATTAGTAATTTTAAATGGCGGTCATCTGGAAGCTTGGGGAGATAACGTCAAACAAAACTTAGATTCCCAAAAAACTTTGATTGTTACTGCTGGAGAGGGTTTGACCAATCAGCAAGTAGTGGAAGAAGGTAAAAGTATTATCGACCCCCATGTTTGGCAGAGTCCACTTTTGGTAAAACAAATGGTAGACAAAATTACTGTCGGTTTTGTCCAGGTTGATCCGGCTAATAAGGATTATTATTTAGCCAATGCTAACAACTTAAAAGCTAAATTAGACATTTTGGATCAAGATTACAGAAAGGGATTGAGTAATTGTGCTGAAAAAAATATTATTACTTCACACGCGGCCTTTGGTTATCTGGCAACAACTTATGGATTGAACCAAGTGTCAATTGCCGGCTTGTCTCCGGATGCTGAACCATCACCTCAACAACTAGCTGACATTGTAAAATTCGCCAAGGCTAATAATGTTAAGTATATTTTCTTTGAAAGTTTGGTCAGTCCCAAATTGTCAGATACCATTGCTAACGAAGTGGGGGCGAAAACTTTGGTCTTAAATCCAATTGAGGGTTTGACTAATGATGAGATTGCTCAAGGCAACAGTTACTTTACTGAAATGGAAAAAAACTTAGTTAATTTAAAAATCGCTTTAGCATGCAAGTAGATCATAGTAAAAATATAATTGAAATTAAGGATGTTTGTTTTAGTTATCGCAACGAAGAAGTTTTGAAAAATATTACTCTAGATATTCACCAGGGTGATTATTTAGGAGTGGTTGGACCAAATGGGGCTGGCAAAACTACTTTGATTAAATTAATGCTTGGTTTATTGCCATTAAATTGCGGATCAATTAAACTTTTTGGTCAGGATATTAAAGATTTTAGAGATTGGTCAAAGATTGGTTATGTGCCACAAAAAGCCACAAATTTTGACGTCAATTTCCCTGTTACAGTTAGACAAGTAGTGGCCATGGCTAGGTATGCTAAAAAAGGTTTGTTTCATTTTACAAATAAAGATGACGAAATCATAATTGAGAAATCTTTAAAACAAGTGGAGATGTGGGAATATAAGGACAGATTAATTGGTGATTTATCCGGGGGACAACAACAACGTGTCTTTATTGCCCGAGCCATTGCTGGCGAACCAGAAATTGTTTTTTTTGATGAACCAACTTCTGGTGTGGACAAAAAAACTCAAGATGAATTTTATACTTTAGTTAAAGAACTTAATGAAAAATCTGGTTTAACAATTGTCTTGGTTTCGCATGACATTGAAAGAATTACTGCCGAAGCCATGCATATTGCCTGTGTGGACCACACCTTGGTGTGCCACACATCATCCCAAGAATTTTTGGAAGAGAGCGAATCGTTAAATATCTTTGGGCACAAAATTAAAAATATTTATCATCACCATAATTAAATGTTTACCAATATTTTTCAATATGGCTTTATTATTAGAGGTCTGGAGGCAGGCATTATTGTGGCTATCATTGCGCCTTTGATTGGTATTTTTTTGGTGTTAAGACGCTATTCCTTGATTGCCGACACTCTTTCCCATGTTTCTTTGGCTGGTATTGCTATCGGTTTGCTCTTAGGCTTAAACCCAGTTTTAACTGCTCTAGGGGTTACGATTATTGCCTCGCTTGGCATAGAAAAATTAAGAAATTCCAAAAGAATCTATGGAGAATCTGCCTTAGCCTTATTTCTTTCCGGCAGTTTAGCTTTAGCAATCGTTTTACTTAGTTTGGCACATGGTTTTAATACCAACTTATTTAATTATTTATTTGGCAGTATTCTCACGGTTACCATTAATGATATTTATATAATAGCTACTTTGGCAGTTATCCTCATAATAACTTTATTATTATTTTATAAAGAATTAATTTTTGTCAGTTTTGACGAGGATGTGGCTAAGGTCAGTGGTTTGCCCACTAGATTAATTAATACCATTTTAATTTTGCTTTCAGCAATCACAGTTTCTTTATCTATTCCGATTGTTGGGGTACTCTTAATTGCTGCCTTAATTGTCATCCCAGTCGTTACAGCTTTGCAATTACGTCAAAGCTTTCTAAAAACTATTATATATTCTGAAGTCATTTCATTATTTTCGGTGATTGCGGGAATTTTTGTTTCTTTTTATTTTAATTTGTCTACTGGTGGCACCATTGTTTTAATAATGTTGGCTATATTTTTGGTAATTTTTAGTGCTAAAAAATTATATTAAAAGTTTTTAATAATGACAGATTATCTTTTTTAACAACGGTGTTGGCGACTTTTTTTTACTCACGACAGAAAGGTAAAAGAACAATGATTTTTAAGAAAAATAAAGCGTAGGCAGTATCACTGGAAGAGAATGAAGTAATAAAAATTGAGAGTAAAAAATAGTGTGAATAATATTATACTGATTAATTATCTTAATTCTCATCCCCCCAATTTTCCAAACTTGTCTGTTGAAAAGCATAGGATGGATCAATCGGCTGGCCACCTCTCCAGAGGGCAAAATGTAGGTGTTTGCCGGTGGCCCAGCCGGTACTGCCCTGGTAGCCGATAACCTCGCCAACTGTTACAGAATCGCCAGTCTGGAAGTTTGGCAGTTCAGCTAAATGACAGTACTGTGTTTGTAGTGAATCAGCATTTTGTATATCAATTTCATTGCCACAACCGTATTGCACGTCTGCCGGTTTAGTCACCACATACCAGCAAATACCATTTTCGCTTTCATCACAAAATCTCCAGCGCCGGGTGGTATTTATTAACATATTATCTTTGACAGCAATGACCGTGCCATCGGCAAAGGCCCGGACTTCTGTCTGCCGGGAAACACGGTCGGCAATGTCCCAAGCTACATGCCTCAAGCCAACCACGGCCGAGGAATCCAGAATTACTCCCTGAGTTAAAACTCCCAAAGTTGGGAAAGTATAGGGATGAGCAAAAGTATACCAAGTATCGCCGGCAATGGTTTTGTAATTAAAGCTTTGAAACTCAGTATAAGAGGCAAGATTTTGTTGGTCAGTATCAGAAACTCTGCCCGTGCCTTGGATCACGGCAAAAATAACGGAAATTAATAGATAAATTAAAAAGCCAGAACCGAGAAAAAATATCAGCAACAAAATACAGCAATTTTTTATTTTATGCCGTTGGCTGTAAATTAATTGGATTAGATAAGCGACACCCATAAATTAAGCTGGCGGTTTGGTAGTGCAGACGCGATCTTCCTCTTCACTGCTTTTAATGGACAACGGAATTTTGGAGTCATTCACAATGAGCAAGCCTTTGCCAACTTCCAGACGTTCCAAGTACGCCCGCTCCGGCTTATTTATATGCACCTTTTCATTGAGCTTATCAAAAGAATCACTGACTTTATGCTTCATAACCAAAGTCACCGACGACTGGTCGAAGAGGTCACTCGTCCTCGGGAAGGCGCTGTTATAATAATGATTAATTGACTGCACAATCGTTGTCACACCGGAGTTATACTTTCTGCCTCGCAGAGCCAGCGAGGCCAGCTTTTCCACAATTAGTCCCGATTGAAAAAGCTGGCTGGCTTCATCAATAATTAAATTTTTGAATTTAACTTTGTTTTTAGGATGGTTAATATAATTCCAGTAGCTCTCTAAAATAACGGCAATCACAAAGTCCCTTTTATCCACATACTTTAAGGCAAAGACAATCAGATCATCATTAGCAAAATCTATATTTTGCTGTTTGTTAAATAAGTAATATTGCGGGTGGCTCGGTTCGTTATATGACCTAAGCACAGTTAATAATCCCTCAGTCGTTCTGTTTTTTGGCAGTGTTTCAATGGCTTTAATAAAATTAATTAAAACCGGCTGGCTGTTTTTTGCCAGCGCCTCTTCATAAACATTGCCAATAACTTTTTCAATTTTAGTCAGTTCAGTCACACCAATTTTTTCATTGCTGAAAATTGTTTTAAACAGATCGCGCACAAATTCAATTTTTTGCGCTTTGTATTCTGGTCCGGAAATATGAAAGGGATTGATGTAATAAATTGACTTGTCATTAAGTTCAATATATTTTCCTTTTAAATAGTTGGTGACCATTTCAAACTCATTTTCCACGTCCAAAACAAACGACTGGTAGCCAATCATTCGTGAGCGGATTAAATCCAGTTTAATAAAATATGATTTGCCGGCGCCGGTTGAAGCGACAATCGAGCGGTTATAGCTTTCCAGTTCTTTTCGGTCAATCGTTACCAAGGATCGGTTAATTTCATCCACGCCATAAAGGATGCCGGTGCTGGAAGAAATCTGCGGGATAATAAACGGAAAAGTAAAAGCCGACACGTCAGTATTAATGTCGCGGTGGTTTTTAGTGTTAGTGTCACTGTAGCCGGCAATAAAAGTGCCTTTTAGTCCTTCAAATTGTTCGTAGTGATAAATTCGGGAGCGCATCATTTTTCTATTCAATAATCGCTCCAAATTCATGTGTACAATGTTTAAAGCCTGGATTGTATCGGAGCGGAAAGTCATTTCCACTTTCAAATCAATTGGTTTTATTTCCGACCTTAGATATTGTTTTTCAATTTTTTCCGTGCTTTCTAGTACGAGATTGTCGGCAATATTTTTTGGTCGATGCTGAGTATTTTCGTCAAATATTTTTGCCTCAATCCGCTGGCGTTTGTCCGAGAGCTTGACCACGGCTTCAGCCGGATCCTTGCTGGTATAGGTAAGCATGAGGTCGTTGGCATAAGGAAACATCACCATTTCCTTAAACCAATCAATGTAGGCGTGCGAGCCGAGCTCGCTTAAAAATTCCGAGCGCAAATAGAGTTTGCCGTTAATGCTCATGAGGTCGATATTTTCGTCCTCAATAAAATCCGGACTTATTTTATTAATCACCGAAAACGGCAAACCTTCTTTGCCTGCCCTTTGGCGGTGCTCATCCAAATGTTCATAAAATTCACGGTTGTTTAAAAATTTTTCCTCATCGAGATAGCTCATCATCACTTTCACAATTTCACTGGTTGAAAGATTTTTGCTTTTAAGATTAATTGCCTGAAATTGCGACTTAAAAGTGGCGAGGATTCCCAACATACTTTGTCGCACTTCCTGGAAAATTTCTTCTTCAGTAATTTCTCGCTTCTTTTTAAGATTCTTTTCTTCCCGACTGATAATATCTTTAGACAAGGTATATTTAAGTTCACTAAATTCTAAAATTAAATAAAACTTTTTGGTAATTATTTCATAATCCTTGTTGACCTCGCGGATAAAGTCAGCGTGCTTCCTGAACAAATCATAGGTGCCAAGACTCCTGATGCTGTAGGCGTGTTCCAGTTGGTTAATGTAATCATTAGCATTGGTTTTTCGGGTTTGGACCAGAATTCGGAGCGGATATTTAACCTCAATTTCTCGGAGCACCTGTTCAAAGCCAACAACCGCCCGGCGTTTTTCTTCGTCGTCCATTAAACTAAAATTAGCCGGAAAAATTTCCAAGCACATGCGGTAGGCGCCGCTTTTCATGATGATAACCCCGTCCTTAATATCCTTAAACTGCCAAAAGTCGGAAAGTGTCTGGAAGCCGGGCTTATTTTTGAATAGCAGATTGCGTATGTATGACATGGTAAATATATATAGAAATTAAAATCAAAAGAATGAGGCCGATGACAATGGCAATAAGAATTCCAGCAAAAGTTTTGGTGTTATTGGTTTGTTCGTAAATAAGGTGTTTGTTTTGTTCGCGGGCATCGCCGCTGGCGCTGTAATGATTGTAGATTAAAACTCGTGGTTGGGTTTTGTAGTAGGAAAGAATAAATAAAAGGTGACGGTAAAAATTACGGCCTCTAATTTCAATAATTCCGAGGAGCAGCAAACCAGTTATTAAAAACATAAAAGTCATGGCAGTAAAGCGTTTGGAGGCAATAGAGAAAATACCAAAGCCGGCGAAGAGCGTGGCCATAAAGACCAGAATAATCTGCGTAGTGGTCAGTCCCCAAAACAGGGTTACTTTGTAGCCTTCAATGGATTCTGGAATATCAATTTTGGTTTGTTTGTCGTCGCTCATAATTTAAGATAGCTTTTAATGGCCATTACCGTGCCGGCGCTGTTTCTAAAACCGCGCCGAACCACTGAACGAAAGCCAGAAACTTCGGAAGCTAAAGCAATTTGTTGAACTAAATTATTACTGTCAGCCACAATGGCCAGGCCAACTAAAATGAGAATGAGATTTCCCAAGGAGAGTCCGCCTGAGCCCAAGAAAACGAAGACCATGAGGAGAATAAGTAAATCAAAAGCCAGACTAAAACTGGTGACAATAAATTTATTCCAGAAAATCATCCCCATCGTCCGGGTCATATCAAAGAAAAGCATGGGCGAAAATATGGGAGCAAGTAGTATCATGATGAGTAAAATGAAATAACGCTTGGCATTTTTAAAAACCACAAAACCAAAAAGAATAATAAATACCAGCACAAAAATTGCCAAGGCTACGAGAGAAATACTGAAACCATTAAAAGAGCTCCAAAGATTGTCAGTCAAAAGCGATTTTAAAGCCATGGTTAAACCGTTGGCCAGAGGTGTGCTAAAGAGAAAGCTGGCAAAAGCCGCCGCGGTTTTAATAATGGCTTCGGCGATATAGCGGGCCATAAATACTCCGGCAAAACCGAGAATCATTTTGCCGATGTCGCCCGCAAAGTCGCTTGAGTAGTCGCTGTCCATGGCAAAGAGAATTGATTTAAAGTAATGTGTGACAACCAAGAGATAAACCCAGGCCAGTCCAATAATCTCGCTCAATTTTAACAGGCTGTCAAAAGTAATGGCTTGGCTGGCATCATCCGGATTGCTCGCACTCTTGTCAAATACTTGCGTTGGCAAGGCAAACAGAAAATTAAAATGAAATTTATCTAAGACCTCAGAGAGTACGACTCCTAATCCTCGTACCATCTTACCAATAATTACTCCGATGATATCGTTAATAGTTTTCTTAACACAATCAATCGTATCCACAACTACTAAAATACACTTCGGGTCTGGCATGGTAATGGAGGTGCTTTTTACATCTGAACTTAACAGGTCAGTGTTATTAATCGTGCCATCACTCGGCAGTTTATTGGCCAAATCCTGTTCTACATTATTATAGAAGTGGCTCATGTAAACTTCATGAAAAGCAAAGACAAAGGCTCCGGAAATAAAGAGCATCACCAATCCAACAATCACCGTTTGAATCATGTAGTTGGAACGGGCCAGATCGGTTTGCTTGCCGGAATTACGGATAACGCCGGCCAGGGCAACCACAAAAATGCCGATGACGATACTCATGACAATGACGGTCGGAACGTAATTTACTAGAACGGCTCTAATTAGATTGTCCATAAGGAATTATTATTGGAGTAGTGGTACTCATTTGCTTACAGCCATCAAAACCATAAGCAAAGTATATTTTCGGATTTTTATTCCAATGCGTGGAAATTCGGGCCAAAGTTAATTTGGCATCGACACCGTTCATTTCCAAAATTTCACTATCTGCCAGAGTGATGCTGTTATTTTTCGGATTGTGAAAAATTAGAAAAGAAAACAATCCTGTTGGTTGGTTATTGGCGTTCTTGTATTTAAGAATATCCTTATCTTCAATTCGCGGGTCACTTACATCCAAAATTTTATCACCGACTGTCATTTTCCAATCCGGTTTGCTATTCATAAATGTGGCAAGTTTGGGCATTGAAGCATAGCGCCAGTCATAAAGTTCAATACCGGTCATTTGTTCAGTATTGGGATCAAGATTGCAGACAATTGTTTCTAATTTCACCAAGGTTGGAGTATCACTTAAAAAACCTTTAGCTTTGGCATACGTATAGCGCGCTCGGACAATGTTTTCCAAGTAGGCAAAACTTTGTGGCACAACTTCGGTCAAGTCACCGCCAGTGCCGAGCGTCAGAGCCGAGTTAATAAACAGAATGTCTTCAAATTTGCGTTTAACTAGTTCTTGATCTTTCCCATTAAGCCAGTTTTGTAATTCATTGGTAAAAGATTCAACAGTCTGATTTTTTATTTTCTCTGCATATTCTTTACTGTCCCAATATGTTTGATCAGCAATAACTGTTTCCTTTGATTTTTCCGGCGGTTTTGATTTTTGGTGTGATCCAAAGTTCCAAATCTGGGCATAGATAACAATAGCGAAAATGATACTCAAATAAATAACAGCCCGAGCATTAAAATTGGGAATATATTTTTTAAGAAGATTGTCCAGCCAAAACAGCGGACCCCTTGGCGGTTTTTTCTTTGGTTCTTCTTCATTCATAAAATTGTAAATTAAGCGCCTTTAATACCAATTAACCCAAGTACATAGAGAATTAAACCAATAATGAAAATAGCGCCAAAGGTAATACCAACACCAACGATGGTGGCTTTGAGTCCGTGTTTGGCTTCCTGAGATTTTATGAGATCACCTCCAGCTGATTGTAATTTAATTCCATACCAGGCAATCATAATGACAGAATAAAGCACGGCAATGCCAAAAATGACGCCGATGGCAATATTGGCAAAGTCGCGGATAGGCTTCATTTTATCAGATTGCCAAACAGACAAATCTGGCTGAGGCAGAGCTTGGGCAAAAGCCACTGAAGCCATAAACATTGAGGCAAAGATACTGGTAATGATTGATAAGATTTTTTTCATAAGTCTTAAATTAAATATTTTCTAATTTAGGTTTAAAGATAAGGCGTGTGCAATTTCCAGGCAATAGTGAGACATCACTCACCATAACCACTCCATCGACTTTTAATCCCGCTTCGCAGGATTTGGAGATAAAGTTAACAAGTGACGCTTCTAATTTGTTACTGGATGTGCTCGCAATTTTATCTGTGGGGAACAAGACATATTCGGAGATAGTAAAGCCGGCATTTTTTAGCAGTTCCATTTTTTGCAAAAAACTACCAATCATTTCTAGGTCATGAGCAAAAAATGTTTTTTTATCATTCAGCACTCCTTTGACTGTCCCGGAAAATTCTGGAATATGTCGAGGCACGTCCCAGACTTCGGACATATTTATATTATCTTTTGAATTTACTTTTTGCAGTTCGCCATCTTCATAAGTAATGACAATCTCCGGCAGAGTAAAGTGTGGCTGGATGTGCCAGACAGGGTATTTATTAGTTTCGGCTAAAATCATTATTTCGCCGATTTCGGTATATTCTTTAATAGTTCCTTGAGGTAAGGAAAGCAGTTTGCTGTTCGGTTTTATTTTCTTTAAAAAATCCAGCCAGACAAAATATTCATGGCCGATTAAAAGATGTTCTTCCTTCGGCAGGCTTGCTTTCATTTCAATAATTATTTCTTCAATGAGGTCGGCGTAAGTATTTATCATAGAAAAGAAAATAATTTTATTCTTTTGGATAAGTCGGCAATTAATCGTCCTTGTTTTTCTAGTTTGACCGTCTGTTCTGAAACATAAATTGGCTCGAGGAATTGTTCGAATGATTCTATGAGTGTCAGGTTAGTGGTGAATATTCTTAATTTTTGTAAAAAACTTGCCTTGTTCATTAACAGCCGGATCCAGAATGATTGCTCCATCTGCGGTGTTTGAAAGATAAACCTTAAAGTTGTATGGACATTTTCATCAGGGTTTAAAAATTGTATATAGCGTTCAATTTTTCTGATCATTGCTCCCAAGGATTTACTCGTTCGCTCATATTCACTGTAAACGCGCTCAGTCACGTTGAAAGCGGTATATATAACTGTGTAGTCTGGAGTTAAAACTTCAATATTTTTATCGCTTCTGAATTCTCTAGCCATTGAGCCTGTCTCTCCTTTAAAAAATATTTTCAATTTTTCGGTTTTGTTTTTAGCTTCCAAGCTGGCTAGTTCGACCACTTCGGCTTCGTGCCGGAATAAATTCCAAGACAGGAGCTTCTTGGCTTCTGGATAATTTTCCAGGCGGGTTTGGTCATAGTGTCCATATTCATTGAGCGCCACAAGTCCCTGCTTGGACAACATGTAATAAACTGGCATGCCGGCTCGGGAACCGGTAAATATTTTAAAACTTTCCAAATAACTAGCCTGCCACAGCTGGCGCAATTTTAAATATACATAATTAACACGGTCTTGTTGGCGTAGAAATCTGCTAATCTGCCAGGCGGTGGCTATTTTAAATTCAAAAATTAAAGACATCGTTTCTAAAGCGTTCTGATTTAACTGTACGTTATATATTTTAGTGCCTTCTCTTGGAGTTAGTGAAACATCAAGGGTGTTCAAAGACATAAATTAAAAGTCAAAGATAGTTTTTTCATTAATATCTTGCCCTGGTTGGGCTAAGACGGTTGGTTTTTCTTTCGGCACAATTTCTGTCTCTGGCGCTTCATCAAAAGTCGTGTGCCGGCCCATCTGCTCAAAGAAAATCTGCTCGCGGTCGGCTGAATAATATATATTATTAATCGTCGCTCGCTTTTGCTTAATCACTTCAAGCGGCGTCCCGTAGCGTTCCATGGTTTCTTCAATAAATAATCTTTCGGTGTCCTTGGCGATGTCTGTCGGGTGCAATGTTCTTTTGATATTTATAGACATTGCTTCTTGTGGTGTGCCATAGGCTAAAGTTTTAATATAGGCCGTGCCGGTCGGCAAATTAATAATGTCTTCGGCCAATACTTTACCACCTAAGATTTTTTCCGCGATTTCGGCGTCATCCACTGATTGTGTCCTCATAAAAATCTTGGTGGCAATATTAGATTCAATGGATTTCTGAATTCTTAAATCCAGTTGTCCCATAAACTGATTGGAAATAATGAGGGCGGTATTAAAAGCTCTAACTTCGGAAAACAAAGTTTCAAAAATATCGCTGGCCACGCGCTGAAATTCGTCAACCACAAAGACTGTCCTTTTTCGTTCTTCGTTCGGCAAACGAGCTTGTCCGAAAATTGCCTCGGCAATGTGGGCAGTTAAATATACAGAATAATATTTTTTCATTTGTTCACTGCAGGAGCCAAGGTTGGCAATAAAAATCTTTTTAGTGTTGATCATTTCCTCAAAAGTAATTTTAGTATCCATTCTGTCAGCAATATTCATAAATTCCGGGTAATCCAAGATCTTGCCAATTTTATTGTTGGTCGTGGCCAAATATTTAGACAAATCATTATTAGTTCTTTTTAAGATGGAATCAACCCAGAATTTTTGTAATCGTGGCGGTAAATATTTTAAGATGTTTTTTATCTGGTTTGGTTCGTGAAGGAGCATATCCAAACCAGATAAAGACTGTTCGGGCAGAAGGTAGGCAGTGGCAAATAATTGCCTTAAAATATTTTCCAATTCCGGTCCCCAGGAATATGTTGAGTCTATCTGTACAAACCGCTTCATAATGGAGATTAAAAATTCAATTCTTTCATCATTGGTTTTATTCCCGGAAAATTGTGAAAAGAAAGGAAAGCTCAAAGGCTTATCTTTTTGGGCTGGCGGATTGAAATATATCACGTCATCTTTCCGGTGTTCTGGAATCATAGTTAACAGGTCAGTGGCAAAATCATTTTTCGGGTCTATGATTAGGCAGGCGGTCTGCTCTTCGTCTTCTTTTTGCAAAAGATTACTCAG
Source organism: Candidatus Magasanikiibacteriota bacterium (assembly GCA_903837125.1). Classification (GTDB taxonomy): domain Bacteria; phylum Patescibacteriota; class Patescibacteriia; order Magasanikbacterales; family UBA922; genus CAILTG01. The sequence continues at coordinate 22,852 of CAILTG010000004.1, forward strand.
CATGGTTTTTAAAGTTTCGGATTTTCCGGCACCAGTGCCGCCTAAAATATATGTATGTTTTTTCATGTCTTCCCAGGTGGAAATGCCGATTGAGATATTTCCTTGCATCCGGAAATTAGAGTGGCCGAGATTAACAAAAAAACGTTCGGAAATTTCTCGCATTTCACTACTCATCGGCAGTTTTTTAAATTTAATAATCTTAATTGAAGAAACGGTATTTTCCGTTATATTCGGTAAATGCCAAAAAGAATATAATTCGCCATCGGATACCATCTGGCCGTAATTTTCATAAAAAGAAAATGGCCAGTACTCATGCTTACGCCTTTTGAGTACTGGCCTCATATTAATAATGGTCGAGAGCACACCTTTCCCTACAATATCCTCGACCTGCTTAGTAAACAGTCGGCGGTGTTTCAGGGTGTTCATGTTTTTCTGATTGATCTCATTCAAAACGGCCTGCACATTCACTATCTTTTCATCAGCCTCTTCGGGCGTGGGCGCTACGGCCCAATAGGAGATTATGACTTGAAAGAGCGAAGCCTTCATTTTTTCGAGCATGGCGGTGGCCAATGATGTAACCAGCTCAGACACATACATCCGGTTATATGCCCCAAACTTTTTATCCTCGGGCAAGCCTTGCAGCCTTTCTTGCTCTTCCAGAAGATAATGAATTATCTGGTTAAAGAAATGTGAAGACGGCGACAAACAAATATTGTAGGCCATAAACTGGCCTTTTTCTAAACCTTCCATCGTGGAAATAATTGAGTCCACTGGGTCGCTCGACACATCCTTAAAAGTTTTAACCCGATGATAAAACTTGCCTTCAATCGTAGACTCGCCGTAGCTTAAAAAACTTTTATGATGTTTGGATATTTCTTCAACGACCTTGCTTTTATCCAGATCAATTATTTCCGCATTGGAATAAGCATTGAAAATAGCTTTTTCAATGCGGTCAAAATATTCGCTAGGAATATTTAAACGAAAAGACACAAAGGGGTATTGTGCCCAAATTTGCAGGCCAAAAAATACCTGGCGGCTGCGATACACTTTCCAGAGTCGCCACATTTTTTGGAAGAAGTACCAGGTGCGCGAAAATTCATGTGGCCCTTCCACTGGATCAATATATGTTGAATGAATGGCTTTAAGAATTTTCTGCTGCACCTGAAAAGCTGTGGCTTGTGAATTTTTGGGGATGATAATTTCAATGTATCTGGCGTCCTCAAACGAGCGGTCGAGATCTTTTGGTTTTAATTTAATTTTTTCAAAGGCATGAAAAATTTTGAGTTGAAAAATTCGGATAATCCAGTAAAAACAAATTCCTAGAACAATTAAACCCAAAAAAACTACTCCGAGCGTTAATTCCCAACGCGGAATTTTTTGGATCATCTCGACCCATAAGATGTAACCAACCCTGCTTGTCATATAATAAAAATTATATGCTTTTTTATGGTCAGTCGTTTTCTTATCCTCCAGATCGTCCCGCCGCTTTGCGGCGGACAGTTCAATTGTTTACTGAATCAAACCTGTGTGTGATTTTACCCCCCTCGCTCACAATAATAATCTCAAAATTTAGTCTAATAAGTTGGTGTCAAGAAAGAAAGTAATAACAGAATAATAGATAGTAATAGAAGTTAAGATAATAAAGAAAGAAGATATATAATTAAGGTA
>CAILTG010000005.1 GCA_903837125.1 Candidatus Magasanikiibacteriota bacterium
AATCACTTTTGGTTTATGTTTTGGCTTTATTTTTTTGCGCTATCAGTATCTTTTTTTATCCTGAAGCCGGGCTTTATACAATTATTGTTATGACCATGTGGTTTGAGCGTAATTTTACGCTGCAGCCTTGGCAAAGTAATTTAGATAGTTATAAGTTTTATCCGTTGGATTTTATTATTTTATTTATTATTGTTAGTTTGTTTTTTCATTTTTTAAAAGGTAAATTAATTTGGCACTGGCAAAAATTGGATTGGTATATTTTGGCTTTTATACTCGTGGCCACTTATGGTTACTTTGCTTCTTTTTTTATTAAAAATATTGATCCGGCAGTGGCTTTTGGCACTTATAAAAATTACGCGCTGTATGCCATTATTTATGTGCTAACAGCAATACTACTGCGCACTAAGAAAGATTGGCAGGAATTGATGTATTGGTTTACTTTGGGTGGGATTGGTTTATTTTTCTTTTTGTTTTATGGAATAATTTCCGGTCAGGGATTGTGGAGTGAAATTACCCCGCTTTCCACTTTTGGCTCGCGGTTAATTGCTGGCACGCATTTATTTTATTTAGTCATGTTTGGTTTTTGGCTGATTGCGCTTTACTTGTGGCCTAAAGAAGGCAAATTGCAACGTTATAATGGCTGGCTAAGTGTGGCGATTATTTTAGTAGGTGTGGGAGTAATAGTGTCTTTGGTTCGGCATTTGTGGGTGGCTTTGGCCATAGTTTTTGCGTTTTGGCTGGTATTTTTTAATTTAGAAAAAAGGAAAGTCTTGTGGCAATTTGTTTTAAAGATTCTTTTACTAGTGGCTTCAATTTTTATTGTTTATGTTTGGCTTTATAGTTTATTGGGCGGATCGGTGAGTGAATCATTAAGCAAACCAATTTATATTTTAGAACAGCGCACTTCGGTAGGCAGTGTGGTAAATTTGGCAGATTCTAGTTTTCGTTGGCGGGTAGCGGCTTGGACAGCCGGATTAAATTTATGGGGGCGTTCGCCGATTTTTGGCACTGGACTCGGCGCCGTGGTTTATGGTTATGATGAAGTTACGCCGTTTGAAGTAGCCATCCGTGATTTGCATAATAATTATTTGGGAATTTTATTGCAGTTGGGTATTGTTGGTTTTGGGGTGTTAACTTTATGGTTTTGGTTTTTGCTTAAAAAAATGCATCAGCTGTGGCAGGAATTTAAAAATCAGGATAATTTTGAAACCAGATTATTTTTTACTTGGGGTTCGGTGGTAATTTTGTTTATGATTGTCTTTTTTGTTTCTGTATATTGGGATACGAATTTGTTTATAATTTGGTGGTGGGTGGCGTTGGCGGCGATAAGATGGTTAGGTGTTGTTAATAAGAGTGAGGTGACAGTTGTTAGTGAAGGTGAGGGAAAGCAAAATTAACAAATATGTTAGATAAAAATTTATTAAAATATTACTCGCACGAACCCGCAGGTGTTAGAAAAATGCAAAAGATTGCTGAAGTTTTGGAATTGGAAAAGAAAATGAATAATAAAGAATCATTGAGTATTTTGGATATCGGCTGTGGTAATGGGCACTTGGCAGCTTTTATGGCAGCTTTAGGTAATCAAGTGACTGGTATTGATGAAAATAATGAGGCCGTTGCTTTTGCTCAAAAACAGTATGCTAGCGAGGGTGTAGTTTTTAGCAATAAAAAATTAACTGAATTTGCTAATAAGTTTGAAGTGATTACGGCTTTTGAAGTTTGTGAACATATACCAGAATTAAATAATTTTTTAAATGAATTAAAAAATAAGTTGAATGATAATGGGTTGTTTTTGATCTCGGTGCCCAATGGTTGGAGCCTGGAAGAAATGGTTCGGCATTTGGTACAGCACACGAGCTGGGGGCAAAAATTAAAATCTTTTGTCAGAAGAAAAAATATTTTACCAAAAAGTAATACTCAGTCTAATGCCGATAGCCCGCATGTGCATTTTTGGTCTTATAATAAATGGCATAAAGAATTTACCGCTGCGGGTTTTAAAATAGAAAAAACTTTTAAAGTGTCTTGGTTTTTTAAACAGTTTTATTATTTAGGCGGACGACGATTTGTTAAACCAAATTCAAAAGTTTTTTGTTTTTTAGATTGGTTGGATGATAAATTGGTGCGAGTCTTGCCGAAGTGTTGGGCGGATGGATGGATAATTGTGATGCGAAAAAAATATTAAATATAACGGAGGCATGATATTAATGAATGTTATCTGCGTTTATTGAAGCAATTTAATTCACCTAATTTCCAATTCACCTAATTCACCTAATAAAATTTCCAATGTCCCATTTTAGAATTTATTATTTGGTTATTTTATTAGGTGAATTAGATAATTAGGTGAATTAGTGAATTTAAAACACTAAAGTTACAAATAATGCCAATAGATTTAACATACCAGAAAAATGTTGAAAGGAAATAAAGAATCATAATTTATGAACATTCTGCAAGTAAACAAATTTTATTATGAGCGCGGGGGGGCGGAGCAGTATTTTTTTGATTTGTGTCAATTGTTAGAAGCACATGGGCATCAGATAATTCCTTTTTCTACCAAAGACGACCGAAATTTACCTACTCCTTATGATAAGTATTTTGTTTCAGGCATGGATTTGTCAGAACCAAACAAACTTTCTTGGTTCAAAAAAATAAAATATGCTAGTCGGTTTTTCTATAATTTTGAAGCCAGAAAAAAACTAAAAAAATTATTAAAGAACGAAAAAATTGATTTGGTGCATTTGCATAATATTTATCATCACTTATCACCTTCAATTTTAACGGCTATAAAAAAGCGGGGGATACCGGTAGTTATGACCATTCATGATTATAAGCTGCTTTGCCCTAATTATACTTTTATGAATAAGGGCCAAGTGGATGAAACGCTCGGCCGTGGTTGGTATTGGCGTTGTGTAAAAGAAAAATGCGTGGATAATTCTCGTGCCTACAGTTTACTGGCCACTTTAGAAATGATCTTTCACCATAAAATAATGAAGTATTATGAAAAATATGTGGATTTATTTATTGCTCCAAGTGAATTTGTGAGAGATTTGTTTGTGTCATTTGGCTGGGATAAAAATAAAATTATTGTTTTACCGCATTTTTTACCTCTCTCCATTAAACCTCTAAAAGAATCACTGGCTGTGCCAGAAGTTCCGCGTTTTGCCACTGTAGGTAGAATGTCAGAGGAAAAAGGTACTTTAAAGTTAATAGAATACTGGTGTAGTCAGCAAGTGCCGTATGAATTACATTTGTTTGGCACTGGGCCGGAAGCACAAAGATTATCAGAAATAGTAGAGGCTTATAATAATCAAAAAGTATTTTTTCATGGTTGGCTACCGCGAGCAATTTTATATCAAAAAATTCGTGAGGAAATTACTGCGATAATTGTGCCCTCAATATTTTATGAGATTTTTGGTTTGGTATTAACTGAAGCTTTTGCTAATAGTATTCCTGCAGTAGCCAGTAGTGTTGGTGCTTTACCTGAATTGATTAGCCAATCCGGAGCAGGGGTGTTGTTTGATTGGCAGGATCACGATTCATTAATAAAAGCTTTGCAGGAAGTTCAAAATCCTTTGTACCGTCAAAAAGCAATAAATTGCATGCAAAATAATTTTTTACCGGAGAATTATTATCTTAAATTAATAAGTGTGTATCAGAGTTTGTTGAAGTCATAATTGTTGAGAACGATATTTTTATAATATTGTTCAAGAATGTTGATAATTTCCAATATCCAATTTCCAATGTCAAATCAATTTCAAATGACAAATATCTCTGCCAAAGGGCAAATCCTCTTTAGGGGAAAATTTTTAAATTTGGATTTTGAAATTTATCATTGATTGGAAATTGGATATTGGAAATTTGACATTAAATAGTAGGTGAATTAGTAAATTTAATTATAATGTTGATGAAAAAAATGTTTAAAAAACATAAATATAAATTAAATACTTTATTGATAGTTATAATATTAATGGCTGTTTTTTCTTTATTCAACATTTCTACTGTTAAGGCCAAAGACGGCAATGGCAATTATCCAAAATTAGCCAATATTTATTTAAGTTCGCCAATTAAAAGCACTGAAGTGGATGAGTTTGCAAAATGGGACGTGTTGATTCTCAATATGTATGCTCAGTTTAATAGCGCGGACAAAATTCGTTTGATTCGTCAGAAAAATCCTCAGATAATTATTTTAGCTTATATTACTTCAGAAGAATTTCCTATTTCAATGTATAAACAATGGGAACAGCCGGGAGGAGTAACTATTTTTAGTAAATTGTTAAGCGGTATTACACCAGACATGTGGCTTTTGGATCAAAATGGCGAGCACGTAACTTTTTGGAAAGATAACTGGATGTTGAATGTTAGTAATTATCCTACTCAGGGTCGACGTTGGAATGATTATTTGTCTAGTTTTGTGGTTGATAATTTTTTATCCTCAGGATTATGGGATGGTATTTTTTATGATAATGTCTGGACCGGGGTTTCTTGGTTGCATCAAGGAAAAATTGATATTAATAATGATAAGCAAAACGACAGTGCAGGTGTAATTGATACCGCTTGGAATGAAGGTATGGAGGATTTGTTTAGATTAACCAGAGAAAAAGCTAACAAGAAAATTTATCTTGTTGGCAATGGTGACCGAGGTTTTTATGGAGATTTGAATGGCCTTTATATGGAAAATTTTACTAGTGATTATTTGTCTTGGCCAGAAAAAATGAGATTGTATAAGTTGAACGCTCAAAATAGTCAGGAGAAAAATATTGCTATTTTGGGTAATACAACTTTGGGTAGTGGTAACGCAGCAGATTATCAAAGAATGCGATTTGGCTTAACTAGTGCGTTACTGGAAAATGGTTATTATGCATTTGATGATGGTTCTAATTCGCATGCTGAAAAATGGTGGTATGATGAATACAATGTAAATTTAGGTACTCCGGTAGGTCCGGCTTTTTCGCAAGCCGAGCAGACGACTTATCGGTCGGATGTTTGGGAAAGAAATTATACTAATGGTTTAGCAATAGTAAACAGCACTAATAATTCTGAAACTGTGCAATTGGGGGATGATTATGAAAAAATTCACGGGATTCAAGATAAAACTGTTAATGATGGCTCAATTGTGAGCGAAGTAACCGTAAATAGTAATGATGGACTTTTGCTTTTAAAAACTTTCAACACTTTACAGGATATTTTGTTTAAAAATGGTTCTTTTGTAAGATTTTTTAGTCCAGAGGGTAATCGGTTGCGCAATGGTTTTTTTATTTTTGAAGCTGATTATGCTGGTGGCGATAAAATAGCTCATTTTGATTTTGATGGCAGTGGAGTGCGTGACTTGCTTTTGGTGAGTGATAATAAACTTTCGGTTTGGCGCGATGATGGTCAGATTTTTATGCGTGAATATCCTTACGGTATAAATTATCAAGGGGCGTTAAGAGTAGCTATTGGTGATTTAAACAAAGATGGAAAATCGGAAATTGTGGTAGCGCCAGAGAGTGGTTATGCCTATCCAATTAAAATTTATTCTTATTCTGGCGGTGTAATAAAAGAAGACTGGTATCCTTTTGGTACTAAGTATAAAGGTGGCTATAGCGTGGCCATTCAGCACACCAGTGGTGCTAGTAATCAATTGGTGGTGGGAACCGGCAGTGGCCAAAAAGGGGAAGTGTATCTTTATAGTGACAAGTTTGTTTTAAATAAACACTGGACAGTATTTGAAGATAGTTTTAAGAGTGGAATTAATGTAGCCACTGGTGATCTTTATGGTATTGGCGAAGACAGTATTATTGCCGGGGCCATGTCTAAGCGTAAACCAGAAATTAGAGTGTTTGATGGAAGTGGCAAATTACTTTCCAAATTTATTGCTTATCAAGCCCTGGGTTTGCCTGGAGTAGAGGTTGCTGCTGGCCAGGCGGGGTTGGGGAATAAGGATGTTATTATTAGCATGAGCAATAATTAATTTTAT
>CAILTG010000006.1 GCA_903837125.1 Candidatus Magasanikiibacteriota bacterium
ATTGTTTAGCACGTAACATTTATTATGAAGCGGGCTTGGAAAGTGAAGAAGGCAAAGTTGCAGTGGGCCTTGTTACAATTAACAGAAGCAACGATGAAAAATATCCACACACCATATGCGGTGTGGTAAATCAAAAAACAGTTTTTAGTATACCTAAAACCGTAACTCGGGTTAGGGAAATTACCACAGGGGTAGTTTTCAAAACAGTCAAGAGAGTTAAAGAAACTCAAGTAGTATGGACAAACAGAGTAGTTTGTCAATTCTCATGGAGATGTGAAAATGTACGTAAAATTAACTATAATGATGCCCGTTGGGAAAATAGTGTTGCCGTCGCTAGAGAACTTCTTGAAGGTGGATACGAAGAACTCCGTGACAAATATGCAGACGCTGAGTATTTTCACGAAAAGCATATTCGCCCAGATTGGGCTAGACAAAAGCATCGCATCAATGGCATTGGCGGTCATATCTTTTACTCGGATGTTTACAAAAAAATTGACTTGACAGTTGCGCTCGAGCCATAGTATAATAATTAATGCTTAAAAATAATTTTTGTTCTAGCCCATGGTTTCATCTCAGACTCACATACAGTGGGGATTTTGAAGAATGTCGTTTTATTCATCGAAGATTTAGAGCAGAAGAAAAAATACGACCAAATATATCCGACACTTCTATAATGGAGTTTTATAATAGTTCTCAAATGAAAGACTTGAGGAAAAGTCTTTTAAATGGAGATTCTCCAAAATTGTGTGAATCTTGTTATGAACAAGATAAATTTGGATTAATAAATGGTAGAAAAAGACAACTTTTAAAAAGTGGCATTCAAATAGATAATTTTGAATTGACAGCAAGAAGTAGTCCTCATTACGAGCATTTCTTGCATAGTTATAAAAATGATGGCCACTCTGAATACTATCCCGTTGATTTGCAAATAGATCTTGGTAATTTGTGCAATAGTGCTTGTGTGATGTGTAATCCAAGAGCAAGTACTAGGCTAGAACAAGATTATAAAAAATTATACAAAATAGAACCAGAAATATTTAAAAACCCAAAACAATTTAAATCTTGGACAAGAGATGAAACGTTGGTCAATAAATTTGTAAATGAAATAAGAAAAATACCAAATATTAAATATATTCATTTTCTTGGTGGGGAAACTTTGTATGACGAAACATTTTTTCAAATATGCGAAGGGTTAATTGAAGATGGTATTTCAAAAGACATTATAGTCGGCACAACTACTAATGGAACTATCTACAACGAAAGAATGGAAAATATTATCAAACAATTTAAAGAATTCCATCTTGGTATTAGTATTGAGACAGTTACTTCATTAAATGATTACATAAGATATCCAAGTGATGTAAACAAAATCATTTCCAATACTAAAAAATATTTGGAACTTAGAAAAGATTCAAAACTTTATGTATCACTTAGGATAACTCCAAATATTTTTACAGTTTATGATTTGGATAAATTATTTGAATTCATGATAGAGAACAATGTCATAGCGGAGGCATGTGATATACTACATGAGCCAGATTGTTTGCGAATAGAATTATTGCCAGAAAATATTAGAAAACAAATTGTTGGAAAACTTAATAATTTAATTAAA
>CAILTG010000007.1 GCA_903837125.1 Candidatus Magasanikiibacteriota bacterium
ATTAATTAAATAATAATATGTTCAGAGGTGAAAGTCACACACAAAATCCAGATTCAGCAAAAACTAATCCTTATGCACTAAAGAATGTTTGGCAAAGATTACTAGAGAATGGGGATAAAGAGGCTTATAAACAAATTACTAGTTATTTGCAGAAAGTAGCATATGCTTATGGCGCTTCAAGAAATTCAGCAATTGATGTTAATGCATTGGTGGCTGATACCATTTCTAAGGCCATGATGAAAGCAGTAAATTTTAGAGGTGAATCACAAATTGAAACGTGGTTATCTATTATATTAAGAAATAATTTAAATGACTTAAAAAGAATATTACATAAGGAAAATGGACTACTTGAATATAACGACAGTGTAAATCATGCTGAAAATGAACTCCCTTCTGACGGTTTATCCCTAACTAAGATTCCAACTCCTGAACAGGCTGTTTCAACAAAACAAGAACTAACTTTAGTATTTAAAGCTATAGCGACGCTTTTTCCTCAACAAAGAAAGATACTAGAATTTACCATTGACGGATTATCTCAAAAAGAAATTGCTGATAGATTAGGCATCAAACCAAGTACAGTCGGAAGTTTAACAAATACGGCGAGAGAAAATTTAAGAAAAGCACTTAAAAAAATTGCTAAATAAATTTTTTTACTCTCTGTTTTAAAAAATCACATCATAATCTATCATTTGCAATTCTGTCATAAGTTGTATTACAAAAGTTTGCCACTTGTCCCGATAAGGTTCACAAAACAAAAATCTCTTTTAACCGAGGGATTTTTTGTATTGACAAAAACAATAATCTAAGTTATAAATTATTTGTACACCATTGGGGAGGTTCCCATGTTGCCGCTCTTGCTCATTGTTCCCGCATTCGTCTTGATCGCGGGGACGAAGGGTGATCGGGAGATGCTCCGTATCTCCCAGTGGGTCCGCATGCCTGCGACCCTGTTCGCGGTCGTTGGCCTGTCCTGGACATTCCTGAACGCCCTTCACGTCTAACATCGTGTTTCGTGAGCGCAATGCTTCACGGCTTGTAACTGCACGGAAACCATCCGGAGACAAGCTTAGTTTCTAAATAATATTGGAAATTAAGCAAGGAGAACACCGGATGGTTTTTGTTTTTACAATATTTCATCAAACTCAACCCCTTGCAACTACACCATCAATTCCACCACAAAAGTTTGCCACCTGTCCCGATAAACCTCACAAGAAAAAAGACTCTCGTTAAGAGGGTCTTTTTTTATATCAACTAACAGCTGAAATAGAGTTTGCAGTTGAATACTTTATTTCCATTAATTATCGTAATGATTGTCATTTTTATCTAACGAGTTAGAGACATACCCAGATGGAGGCACGCAATAATACCCTATTCTCCATTTATTTCCCAAACCATCTCCATCCTTGTCCCTATAATAAATTTTTTTGGTGTAATATAGTGAATTTTTATCATTACAATCTTTTGAGGTTATGACACCATCATTATCATAATCGTTATCATTTTTGTCTGAAGAATTGGAGACATACCCGGTAGGAGGTGTTAAGGAACAGACATTTTTAGTTTGCGAAGCCAAACCCATTCCATCTCCATCAGCATCTTTATAGTATACTTTTAATACTGTTAAAAGTGGGTTGTTATCATTACAATCAACGCCAGCTAGAAATCCATCCTTGTCTAAATCAGTTCCTACACTATTGTCATTTAAATCATCTGAATTTGTAACATACCCAGAAGGTGGAGTCAGTGAACATACTGAAATAGTAACATCTGATCCAAGTCCATCCTTATCCAAATCTTGATAAAAAGTTTTTAGAGAACTTATTGTGGCATCACGATCATTACAATCTAATGAGGTGTTTACTCCGTCTTTGTCAAAATCATAATCAACAGGGTAACCAGAGTACCAACCAATTAATTTTCCGCTATCAGAACCTAAATAAATATCAGCTGTTAATGATGGATAATTTGTTTTAATTACCAACCCCTCTTGATCAGCTACTGGAACACCACTATAATCTTTTACTACAGTGCCATCTGTTTTCATTTCTACCAAGCGATCATACCCATCGAAAAGCACATAGAGGAGACCTGTGTCTTTGTTAAAGTACAAGTCGGAAATATCTGAGTTTGGAATGCTTGAAGGAAGAGTAATTCCATACCAGTTAACAATTTTACCGCTAGTATTTAAATCAATATCAAAAGCATAAAGTAAATAATCATCATTCGTGGCACCACCAGGAACTGGTGGGCGTTGAATGCCAGCATAAAAAACACCACCAGAAGCACTATTGGGAAAAGGATGGTAGCCGTTGGGCACAAAAGTTAAACCTTCCAAACCTTGATTATCCGCACCAGTCAAAACACTAGTAAGATTCCAGCTTTTTCCTGTTAAAGCTTTTGTTTGCAAATCATATTCAAATACGGCATCAGGATTTTCATCACCAATATACACTTTGGTTGAATTAGGATCAACAATAGTGATTGCCTCAAAATCCATATATGATGGCATCTTGGTATTTACCTGCCCTGTGCCGTCCATATTCATCACTGTAATTTGTCCTGTATTACAAACCGTTAACAGTTTATTGGTAAGCGGATTCCAAGCCAATCCACTTGGCTCGTAAGGGAGGGTTGCCATCATGATATCGCCATGCTTAGTCAAGGTTGTTGGCCAAGCAACAACAGCTGAAACAGCGCCTGAAAATAACAGACTAGCAGCTATTATTACTAGAAGAAGGTACTTATTTTTCATATATTATAAATTAGGAATAGACTTTGTATATTATATCAATTTATCAGGTTATTGTACAATGCTATTCTCGAAACCCCATCCGATGCCTGCCTAATTTCTAAATTGAATTGGAAGTTAAGCAGGGAGAATAACGGATGGGGTTTTGTTTTTTTTAATTTTTAATTAATTCAACTTGCAAATGATGATTATAAAATGTATTATATTGTCATATGGAAGGTCATAATTCATTGTTAAATTCACGATTAGGCTGGTATTCTAAAGACAGAGGGCCTGTTTTGGGTGATGAAAAAAATGCTTTTTCTAAATTTCAAGAAATTGTGGAAGGAGGCCGAAGGTCAATTGAAATAGCTGATAAAAATCGTTTTCGTCAATTATTAGTTGATTTATTACGTCAGGGTTTAATCAGTAAAGAATTAATTGTATCGGTAGCGAGTCAATATTCAATAGCTGAGGATTCATTGTCTTCGGATCAGGTCTTAAATTCTAAAAGAATAATTGATGCTTTTATTCCAGTTCCTCAGGCAGAAATAACTCAATCCGCTGTGGAGGACGAAACTGAAGAAGAATTGGAAGATATTGTAGATGTGACGAAAATTGATAGTGAATTTTTTCCAGTTGGAACAGAAACAGAAACAACGCATGCATTTTCTACTGGAGGTGAAAGAATGTATAAAGGGCGTGTAAGACGGTTTGTTGAATTGTTAGAGGAAAATGGTATTCCTCGCAAAACATACCCGGCACTTATTGAAAGGGTAAAACCTGGTGAAACTTGGAGGGATTGTTATTTAATTTTTTTATTACCTCAAATTAGAAAAATGATTTCTATTTGTGACCGTATAAATAATGGTTCATTTGTGGTTCATGCTTTTCCTGATGACCCACAGAATTATTATAATTTACCAAGAACAGTCCTGGCGCTTTTGCCAATGGTTACAGAAATTACTTGGAATGAAGATGAAGAAAAGTGGGAAACAGAAATTTTTAATGCTCTCACTTTGCCTGATAGCTTACAGGTTTTAGCTGATTGTCTGCCCGGTGTTTTGGCTGAGTTGGCTGAAGCTAAGCAAAAAAAAATAATTACTTTAGCTTTGTTAGAAACGGATGACGATTTATTAAGAGCAGTAGTTTCTCAATCCAGAGAATGGCCTGCTCATGACAGAAAGACCAGGTTTAATATACCAGGGTTTGAAGAAGTGCGTATTTTTACTTTGTTTGTGCGTTTGGGAGAAAAACTAGGTATTTCCTACGCTAATTTAAGAAATTACTTAAGAATATTATTAGATAACAGAGAAGAAGCAAGTCAATTTTTAGATGATGTCCGTGAAAAAATGAGTTTGGAAAATACCAGGTCTGAAAAAGAAATTGCCGAATTTTTAGATAAATTAGATTTTAAAGAACTTGAAAAAACTGTGACTGTTTTGTATCAAGAGTTTTTGGCTCAATATGAAATTAAAGGTAGATCAGAAATTGCTAGACATTTTGAATATCGACTGGCCAGAATAAGAAAAGAAAAAGGTATTAAGCTGAAGGATTATTTACCAAAGGATGTTAAGGAATTAGTTGATTTTTTTATAGATGGTTTGTCGGATCTTGATTTGGAAACTTTGAATAATTCTGAAATTTTTGCTAGATTTTTGGAACAATCAGAAATAAAACATGAACAATGTAACTCAAGTTTGTTTGCCAGAAAATTAGCTGAAGCCAGAAAAACAAGAGGAATCGTATCCAAATTTGAGAGTAGGTCAACTCCGGAAATTTTAGCGGTAAGAAAATATTTACAAGGTTTAACTGATGAGGAGTTAGGGAAAGCAAATGTGGTGGCAGACAGATATTCTAATTTTTTAACAGTTTCAGGTTTGAAAGAAAGTGATTTAGCTGCAAATAGTTTTATTCATCAGGTGAAATTTGAAAGGAACCAGAGAGGGATTGCTTCTGAACAAGCGTGGAACATGGATGTAATTGCCAAAGTTAGAATATATTTAAATGCACTCAGTGATGCCCAATTAAGCTCTCCTAAGTATGAGACTTTGTATGCAGATTTTTTGGCACAAACTAACACCGAGTCTAAAGCCTATTCAATAGCTGCGTTTGGTTTGATGTTGGGCAGAGTTAGAAAAGAAAGGGCTGTGGAACCAGTAAGAAAGATTCGCAGGGATACAATCTCTCTGGCCAACAATTTTATTGATGGGGTGATTGTCACTGGGCGGGAACAATTTGCTGTACATGAATTGTACAAAGAATTTCTTGTTGCTACCAAACTCACTTCAGAACAGTATTCAGAAGGTGCCTTTGTAGCTCGATTTGCTAGAAGAATAAAAAGAGAGTCTGCCAGTGCAACTTGAGGTATTAAAAAATATTTTATTTTTTTGATCGTTAAATTAAAATATGAAAGTTAAAAAAATACTCTTTGTTATTTTCGTTATTTTGGCAGGACTAGCTTTCCTTGTCGCCATGATATACGACATTGCAAAAAATAATAGCCAAAACGAACAACTCTCCGGCTTGTTGGCCACTCTTTTTGTTTCCGGTTTGGTCGGCCCAATGTTTTTCTTACCAACTTATCTTAATTCCAAGGAAAGCTACGGACTGCCAACAGCTTTTATTAACTATTTCATGATGATTTTGGAAAGTGTAACTATGCTTTTAGGTTTAACACTTTACGGGAGCGCCATTGGCGGCTATGGTCAATTCTATTTATTTTTAATTTATGCCTTTTTTGGTTTTCATATTTTTTCTTATCCGAAAAAATTCATTAGTTCACTTATCCAATTAGCTGTGCCTATTGGTTATATAGTTTTAAACGTTATAGAATTAAAATATTTTTCACACTCTACTTTAAATAACTTTGAAATAATTTATAATGGTTTATTCAAAAACGGTTTTGTGTTTACCTGGGCTTTAATTACTGGCGGATTTTTAGTTTTTGGAAAATTTTGGCGTATGAGTTTAAATCCTAATAAATATCGGGAAGAATTAAAAAATGTTAACAATTTAAAAACATTATACGTACCCTTAATTCTCTATACCGTTTTTATTTTTATTCCTGGAATTTGGTACATGAGCCATGGTTTTGAAAATTTTTTTGAATTAAAAGGATCCAGCTTTTTCTATCTTGCTGATATTGTTTACTTCATTTACGCTGTATATACTCAAGGGCAAAATTTTTCTAAGCAATTTACAAGATTTCTTACTACCGATAGTGGTGTAGCTTTTTCTGATGAAAAATAAACTTTGTAAAAAGTCTCTTTAATTAGAGATTTTTTATTATTTATAGCTTGATTTGTTTGCGGCTGTTTTTTGCCTATTTTAGGATAAACTGGTATAATTTATACATTATTTTTAAGTAATGAATATGTTGAATAAAAAGTATTTTCAGTCCGTAAGGCAGGAATTGTTATCTTATGCTGATAAAAGAAGGGAAGTAATTAAACAGGCAGGTGATGCCCAACAGCACTCAAAAAAAGCTATTTTTGCCCTTCAGCGTGATGATTTGGTTGAGGCAAAAAGGCATCTTGACGAGGCCAGGACTCAATTATTGGGGTTGGTAAAGAAGTTTAAGTCAGACGCGGCCTTATTTGATGAGGGCTCATTTAAAGCAGCCTTGGAAGAATATGGTGAGGCATATTTGTTTAATTTATTTCTTGAAGGTAAAACTATAGATAAAGTAAAAGATTTTAATTTTGATGGTGTGGCTTTTGTTGGCGCACTTTGTGATGTGCCAGGAGAACTTTACCGCTATGCTATCAAATCTGCCACAGAAAAGAAATTTGACATGGTAACCAAATGTAATAATGCGGCCCAAGAAATTATTGGTGAATTAGTTGATATGGATTTAACTGGTTACAATCGACAAAAGTTTGATCAAGCGAAACAGGCGTTACACAAGTTGGAGCAAGTGGTGTATGAGGTCTCTTTGAGACAATGACAAATTCACCTAATTGTCTAATTCACCTAATAAAATAACTAAATAAAAAAGTAATTTGATATTGAGAATTTTATTAGAAATTAGGTGAATTAGAAATTAGAAATTTTATAATGTTGTTATGTCTCTAAAACAGTCAATTAAAAACATTCTTCCTAAAAGAATATTAAACATTCGGCATTTATTTTATGCCTGGTGGGGGAGTGTTAAATATCATCATCCCTCAGAAGAATTATTAGTGATTGGTATTACCGGTACCAGCGGAAAATCTTCCACTATCCATTTTTTACGGCAGACTCTAGAATTTGCTGGTTTTAGAGTTGGTTCCTTATCAACAGTTGATTTTTATATCAATGGCGAATTAAAATTAAATGATAAAAAAATGACCATGGTGGGTAAGTATTTTATTCAAGAAAAATTGCGTGAAATGGTAGATAAAAAATGTGACATTGCGATTGTGGAAACTACTTCTGAAGGTTATTTGCAGTACCGACATAAATTTATAAATTATGATACAATCGTTTTAACAAATTTATACCCGGAACATTTGGAACATCATGGAGGATTTGAAAATTATAAAGCAGCAAAGTTAGGAATTTTCCAATATGTTTCAAGAAGTAGAAATAAAGTATTAAATGACGTAAAATTTAAAGCTTTGGAAAATACTTGCTGTAACGAAATTATCAAAACAGCGATTGTGAATGGACGAAGTGAATATGCCGATGAATTTTTTGTACATAATTGTTTTAATAAAGTAATAAAATTTAAGGCAGAAAATGTTAGTGCTGAAAAAGAAGGTTTAAATTTTGTTGTTGATAATGAAAAATATTTTGCCCCAATACATGGTGAACATAATGCGGAAAATTTGGCGGCGGTAATTGCTGTAGCCAAAAGTTTAAATATTAGTGAGGAAAAAATAAAACAAGCTATCTCAAAAATTAAGTCACCACCCGGCAGAATAGA
Source organism: Candidatus Magasanikiibacteriota bacterium (assembly GCA_903837125.1). GTDB lineage: Bacteria > Patescibacteriota > Patescibacteriia > Magasanikbacterales > UBA922 > CAILTG01. The sequence goes on from CAILTG010000007.1 coordinate 7,638, forward strand.
ATTTATTTCGGAAGCAGAGAAGTTTGGTTTTAAAGTCATTGTTGATTATGCTTTTGAGCCAGTGGCTTTGGCAGGTTTATATAAAGTAGCAGAATTATTGCAGCCCAAGCGCGTTATTCATGTTTGTGGTTCAACTGGTGGTGGACGAGACAAAGCCAGGCGTGAACCCATTGGTAAATTAGTTGGAGAAAAAGCAGATATTTTTATTGTCACAGATGAAGATCCTTATGATGAAGAGCCAATGGAAATAATTAAAACTGTATCAGCTGGGGCGCAAAGTGTTGGCAAAAAGCTGGGTGTGAATTTGTTTGAAGTATTGGATAGAGGTGAAGCAATAAAAAAAGCCATTGGATTGGCACAGCCTAATGATTTAGTACTAATTACCGGAAAGGGGAGCGAACAAAAAATGTGTCTGGCTGGTGAAAAAATGATTGATTGGGATGATCGTGAGATTGTAAAACAATTTCTAATTTCTAATTCACCTAATTTCTAATAAAATTTCTAATGTCGAGTTTACAATTTTTTTATTTGGTTATTTTATTAGGTGAATTAGATAATTAGGTGAATTGAAAATTTTTAATTATGAACATTGAGCGAAAGATAAAATTAAAGAGTGGAGAACAGGTTGTTTATGTCTTAAGACGTTATGCTCTAGCTTTTTTTTGGCATTTTGTTTTGGTATTAATTTTATTAGCTCTGCCGTTCTTTTTCATGTTTTGGTTATTTGCGCACAGTTGGTGGGGTATTGGTTTATTTGTTTTGCCGATTTTGATTAGTTTAATAATTTTAATAAGAACCTTATTTTTGTGGAATAAAAATATTTTTGTTTTAACTACACATCGTTTGGTTGATTTTGACCAGTTAGGTTTTTTTGAGGTGGTGGTTTCCGATATTCCCTATGACCAAGTGGAAGATGTACATGGGCGAGTAAAAGGTGTTTTTCAGACAATTTTTAAATATGGTAAGGTGAATGTTCAAACCGGCAATGGAAAAATTTTAGTCGTGGTAGATTTGGTTAAAAATCCAGTGTCTGTTCAGCGGGAAATTAACCGTTTGCGCGAAAATTATCTTACTCATTTGGTGCATCATTTTTCAGGAAATTTGGCTGATGCGGTGGTGGATAAGTTGTATGAGTTAGAAACAGAAGATTTAGAGAAAATTAAAATTGTGATTGAAAAGCGATTGAGAAAACTTAGTGAGAAAGATCAAAAAATCGTAAGATCTTAAGATCAGACAAACGATTAAGATCTTTTAATCTTTTGATCATTATGTTATAATATGGCCATGAAACGCACTGACCAATCTACTTTCAGGCGCTTTTTCGCATCGCGTTTGTTTTTAATTGTTGGTTTATTGGTAGTAGCTTTAATTGCCATAGGTTATGCCCGGGCTTATTATCAAGATTATCAAGTAAGACAACAGATAGATGCTTTACAAGAACAGTTGAAAGTTTTGGATAAAAAGAAATTAGAATCAATTGAAATTTTTAAATATGTAACCTCGCCTAAATTTGTGGAAGAAAAGGCACGTACTGAGCTTAATATGCAAAAGCCGGGTGAACAAGTGGTGGTTATTAAAAATCAGGAGCCGGTGGTGATTAGTAATACTTCCACAGTGGCTGTGGATGACGGGGTATTGAGTAATCCCCTCAAATGGTGGTATTATTTCACTCATAAGCAACTACCAAATATCAATTAACAGATTTTTTTATTAATCTTAGTCTTAATCTTAATCTTAATTTATGACAGAAGAACAAAAAAATGTGGAGCATCTAGAAGATGTTCAGACAACCAAAACGGTCAAGAAATTTAATTTAAAAACCTGGCACCTTTTCGTTTTAGGAATAGTGGGAATATTATTGGTGGCATTTTTTATATTTTATATGTCAGTGGTTCAGGCCACTAAACATGTTTCACAAAAGCCTTTTATTTTAAAAGTTGCCAAGGTATTGGAGTTACCAGCAGCTAAAGTAAATGGTGAAAAAGTGTTATATACGGATTATATTGAGGATTTAAATACTTTAAATAAGTTTTATGGGCAAAAGCCGGCTGGTTTTCCTGATGCTACACCAGAACAAATTTCTGATCAAGTATTAACACGTTTGATTGCCAATGAATTGGTTAAAGAAACTGCCAAAAAGTATCAGGTTACCATTAATAATGCTGACGTAGAAACATTTAAAAATGAACTATTAAAACAATTTACCGATGAAAAACAAGCGGAAAGTGAATTAATGCAAAAATACGGTTGGACTTTGGCTGTGTATGTGGAAAAGGTGGTTAAACCAATTGTTTTGGAGCAGAAATTACAGTCTGTTTTTGCCAGCAGTACTAGTCCGGAAGGGGCAAATTTTGCTACACCTGAAGTTCAGGTTAGCCACATATTGTTTCCGGTAAGTGGCACACAAAGCGAAGCTGTGGTTAAGGTTAAGGCACAAAAAGTGCTAGATGAAATTAAAGCTGGAGCTGATTTTGCCACAGAAGCTATAAAATATGGTTCTGATTCTACTACTTCCACTGGTGGCGATTTAGGTTGGTTGAGCAAAGGGCAAACAGTGCCAGAATTTGAATTAGCCGCTTTTTCCGCTCCAGTTGGAAAAGTTTATGACCAATTGGTACGCACTCAGTATGGTTGGCATATTATAAAAGTAACCGGCCAAAGGGATTCTCGTGATTTTGTGGCTTTTATGGACAATATGTTAAAGACTGCTAAAGTACAGATTTTAATTGATGTACATAATCCATTTGTGGCTTTGTTAAATCCGCCAGCAGCAAATTCAACATCAACAACAAAGTAAATTACTAAATCCCGGCTAACGTCGGGGTTTTTTAAGCGGGTATGCTGTGAGGTATACCCGCGGCGTTAGGAGAAAATATTTGAATTAATTCAAATATTTTACTCCTCACTTGCGGGTATAGTATAGTGGTAATATGCGACCTTCCCAAGGTCGAGCGACGGGTCCGATTCCCGTTACCCGCTCAATTTCAAAAAACTATGCTATAATTCAGTCTAGTATGGACTTAAACCAAATCTTAGCCAATCAACCTAAATATCGTCTTAAACAAATTGAGAAAGCTTGGTTTGATTTGAGTATTAGTAATTATGAGGAGATTACAACTTTACCAATAAGTTTACGTGGTGAATTAAAAGATTTTCCTTGGTTGTCTGTAAAATTACATTCAATTTACAAAAGTAAAATTGATTCCACAGAGAAAGCTTTGTTGGAATTAAATGATGGTCAGTTAATTGAAACAGTATTATTGGGGCGTGAAAATTTAAAAGATAATGAAGAAACCGAAGAACGACATACTATTTGTATTTCTTCCCAAGTGGGTTGTGCCATGAATTGTGAATTTTGCGCTACGGGAAAATTTGGTTTTAAAAGAAATTTAACAGCTGAAGAAATAATAGATCAATATCGTTTTTGGCAGAAACAAGTGGCGCCAGAGCGAATTTCTAATATCGTCGTCATGGGTCAGGGTGAACCACTTTTAAATTATGATAATTTAAAAAGAGCTTTAAATATTATAATTGATAATACGCTAATCGGTCCAACTAAAATTACTGTCTCAACTTGTGGTATTCCAGCAATGATGGATAAAATTTTGGAAGATAAAGATTTTCCACAAGTACGGCTGGCCGTGTCGTTGCATAGTGCTATCGAAGAAACTAGAAAAAAAATAATGCCCTCACATCAAAAAGATTTTTTGAAGTTTTTGTATTTGTGGGCTGAAAAATATCATAAGGTAATTCCTAGCCGCACGCATTTTATTGGGTTAGAATATTTAATGTTGAATGGAATAAATGATGATGAAAAACATTTATTGGCCTTAAAAAAATTAGCTGCCAAATTTCCCAGAGTAAGAATCAATTTGATTCCTTATAATACCACGGATTCCAAACTCCAAAGTTCAAACAGAGAAATTATTGAACACTGGCATGATTTTTTAATGAAGGCAGGGTTTATTTGTACTATTCGTCGTTCACAAGGGCAGGACATTGCTGCAGCTTGTGGTCAGTTGAATAATCAGGAATTAAATGATTGAAATTTTATATGGAACATCCGTTGGAAATACAAAATTCACCAACAACCCGCCGTATTGTGGGCTTGATTGCCTTTTCTTTTTTAATTACTTTTGTTTTGTCGCGTTTAACTGTCTATCTAGTTTTAGGTCGTTTATTGCCAAATTTATTTTTGACAGTTAGAGGTGTTCATATTCATCATTTTACTTATGGGGTGGTAATTTTGGTGCTAGTGGGTTTTTATTTAATTTTAAAGCGCCCTAAGCCTAATTCTCAACCGTTTCTTTGGGCTATTTTGTTGTATGGTGCAGGTTTAGGCTTGACATTTGATGAATTTGGTATGTGGGTAAGGCTAAAAGATGATTATTGGGTGCGACAGAGTTATGATGCTATAATTATAATAACGCTCTTGTTTTTTAATATTGCTTTTTATAATTCTATTGTACAATTGTTTAAAAAACAATATAATCATTATATAAGGTTTAGTCAATGGTTAAAACGGCGAAAAAAATAGATATTTAATGTTTAATGTTAATTTATTAATTATAATCATATGAGACAAGGATTTGTAGACAATATTGAAGAAAGAACTTTAGAAAATGAATTTTTTCGAGAGGTACTTTACACTGGGCCAAAAAGTCAATTGGTAGTTATGGCTCTTAAACCTGGTGAAGAAATTGGTGAAGAAGTGCACGAAGATCATGATCAGTTTTTTCGTTTTGAACAAGGTGAAGGTAAAGTGGTTTTGGATGGAGTGGAAAAAGAAGTGGCTGCAGAATATGCCGTGGTGGTGCCAGCTGGCATGAAACATAACGTGGTGAATACTTCCGAAACAGAAATGTTAAAACTCTATACTATTTATTCTCCACCTGAACATAAAGATAAAGTAATACACAAGACTAAAGAGGAAGCTTTAAATGATAAAACAGATCATTTTGATGGAAAGACAAGCGAATAATAAATTATCCACATCCTCTTTTAACATTTAATTAAAAATTTGTTATAATAATGTCACTGTATGGTGCCGCTTCATTTTGTCCTCTTCTCGAGGGGGCACAAGTGGGGCGGCTCTTGTATTTTTATCAAAATATAGTTAAAATTGTTTATACTATGTTAAAAGAATCGAATTTTGTAAAAATTAGAATCTCTGTGCCTGTAATTGACGCAGATAAAGTTAGGCAGGCTTGTGGAAAAGCTGGAGCTGGGCAACAGGGTAACTATGTCTACTGTAGCGGCTCTTACCAGTCAACAGGTCGTTTTATTCCGCTTGAGGGAGCTAATCCGGCAATTGGTAAAATAGGGGAGTCAGAAGAAGTGGAGGAGGAAATAATTGAAATGCTTTGTCATAAAGATTTGGTTGAGACAGTTGTTTTGGCAATTAAAAAGGTTCATCCTTATGAAGAACCGGCGATTGATATATTTCCGCGGTTAGAAATTAATAACTAGTAACTAATAATTGATAACTAGATTTATTAGAAATTAGATATTAGTAATTAGAAATTTCAAATTGCCTCCTTAGTTCAGTGGTAGAACAACGGTATCGTAAACCGTGGACGTCAGTCCGATTCTGACAGGAGGCTCCAATAAATATCCACAAGCTGGGTATTTTTGTTTAAGTTTGTGGTGTTAAAGTGTTTTGTGATATAATAATTACATTAGTGCTAATTTGTGTTAAGATTAGTGGGTTATGATTTCATTAAAAGGTGTTTCCAAACGTTATTCGCCAAATGTTGTTGCACTAGACGATATTCAGCTTGAAATTGAATCAGGCGAATTTGTTTCGGTGGTAGGGCAGAGTGGAACTGGCAAAACTACTTTGGTTAAATTAATTATTGCTGAGGAAAAGCCTACAACCGGTCATATTGAAATTGGTGGTTGGAATGTTACTAAAATTTCTCAGCATGATATTCCCTTTTTAAGGCGCCAAATTGGGGTGATTTTTCAGGATTTCAAATTATTGTCCAAAAAAACTGTTTATGAAAATGTGGCCTTTGCCTTGCAAGTTTCCGGAGCTCCCAGAGTCAGAATTAAAGACGTGGTACCAAAACTGTTAGATATTGTGGGTTTGGGTAATATGGGCGGTCGTTATCCGCATCAGTTGTCTGGCGGTGAACAACAGCGGGTGGTGATTGCTAGGTCAATGGTACACCGACCAAAAATTTTGGTGGCCGATGAACCTACAGGTAATTTGGATTCTGTAAATACTCAGGAAATAATTGAAATTTTAAGAAGGATAAATGAATTTGGCACCACTGTTTTGTTGGTTACTCATAATCGTGAAGTAGTAAATCAATTAAAAAAACGGGTAATAACTCTTCACAATGGTAGAATTGTTTCTGATGAGAAAGTGGGAAAATATAGGCTATAAGTCCACTAATACAACGCACTAATAACACTAATATGGAGGAGGGTCTGTTATATCCGGATTTAAGTTACGAATTGGTTGGTTTGAGTTATGAGGTGTATAATGATTTAGGTTTTGGTTATCAAGAAAAATATTATCAAAGAGCCTACAGTTTGTTATTAGAAAATTGCTGTAAAAAATATAAAAAAGAGCAAAGGTGTACAATTTTATTTGAAGGCAGGATAATTGGCAGATATTTTATTGATTTTGTTGTTGAAGATATAATTGTCGTTGAATTTAAAGTAGGAAATGATTTTCATTTACAATATATTAAACAAGTTTTAGGTTATCTTAAAGCAACAGGTTTAAGGTTGGGTATTATTATTTTATTTACCAAAAATGGGATTAGAATGAAAAGAATTATTAATTAGTGTTATTAGTGTTTAAAATTAGTGGACTATGGTTTCTTTTTTTAGAGTAATAAAATTTGCTTTTCAGGATGCGGCGCGTAATGCGGGGTTATCTTTTATGATTGTATTGATTTTAGTATTAATGTTGCTTTCGGTTAATACTCTAATGATTGTTAATGTTTTAACCCAAGAAGCTACTCAGTCTATAAAAAATCAAATTGATGTAAGTATTTTTTTTAATGCTGATGCCACTACCAAGCAGGTACAGGAAATTGAGTCAGTGATTAAATCTTTTCCCGAAGTTGTTAGTTTAAATTTTATTGACAAAGATCAAGTGTTGGTCAATTTTAAAGAACAACATAAGGCTGATCCAGAAATTTTAGCTTCTTTAGATGAGTTGGGTGGAAATCCTTTAGGACCGACTTTAGTATTAAAAACTAAAGAGCCTGGGGATTATCAAAAAATAATTACTGCTTTAAGTGTGCCTGAGTATCAAAATTTGGTTGAAGCCAAAAGTTTTGATGATACTGAAATGGCCATTAATAAAATAAGTGTTATTACCAAACAGGTAGAAAAGTTTGTTTTGGCTTTAAGTGTTTTGTTTGCGGCCGTGGCCTTTTTAATAATTTTAAATACCATCCGCGTTTCCATTTATACCCAAAGAATAGAGATTGCTATTAAAAAATTGGTGGGGGCTACCAATTGGTTTGTGCGCGGTCCGTATTTGGTGGAATCGTTGATCTTTAGTGTTATTAGTGTAGGAATAACTTTTGGTTTTGTTGCTTTAGCCTTACATTTTGTGGATCCTTATGTAACCATAATTTTTGGTCGAACCTCCATCTTGACAAATTACTTTTTGTCTCATATAATGCTGCTGTCCTTGGCACAGTTTGGAGCGGTGCTCGCGCTTACCGTTTTATCCAGTTTGTTGGCCATGAGAAAATACCTCAGAGCATAATCCGAGATCGTCTAATGGTAGGACAGCAGCCTTTGAAGCTGTTTATCCTGGTTCGAATCCAGGCCTCGGAACATAATTTGAACAGGGCTAGGACCTGTTTTTTTGTCTGTGTATTAGTGGTATTGGGCTTGTCTATTTCGTTATTTTTTTGTATAATATTAATTAATAATATGAATACAGAACCAAATGGCCAAAGTAAAAAAATATCTGGGTTCAGTTTCTTTTTTTATTTTTTGATTATTGTTTTGGTCGTAACAGTTATTTTTAAATTTAGTGAAGTACAAAACATTTTGTCTTTATTTCGGCAGATTAAACCGATTTGGTTTTTATTGGCTATTGTTACCCAAACCACTACTTATTTATTTACGGCCTGTAATTATTATTCAATTTTATCGTTTTATAAATATCAAGGAAAATTTTCTTATTTTGAACTTTTTAAAACCAGTATTATAATTTTATTTTTAAATCAAGCGGTGCCAACCGGGGGAGTGAGTGGTAATAGTTATTTACTTTATCGTTTCAATCAAAAGAAGATTCCTTCTCATCAGGGTTTTTCAATAGTAATTTTAGAAATTTTTACTTATTTTTTTTCGCATTTAGTCTTGTTGTTTCTAGGGTTGTTTTATCTTTATATTTTCATTCCAGGTCAATTTAGCACTCGTGTCTGGGTCTTGGGGATTTTTTGCGTGTTTATTTTTATTTTTTCTAATTTATTTTAGCAAAAAAATAAAAAAACATCATTGGTTGAGTAAGATTTTAGACAAGATTAAAGTGCAATTTGTTGATAAAGAATTATTGCAGGAAAATTGGGAAAGTCCTTGGGAGGTAGTAAAGAATAGGGGACGCCAGATGCTGTTACCGCTTTTTTGGCAGATAATGGGAATTATGGCTGATTCTCTGACAATTAGTTTTTTGTTTCTGGGTTTTAATTATCAGCCCTATTTTTACTGTGTGGTTATTGGTTTAATTTTAACTAAAGCTATTTCCATGCTCACCATTACACCTGGTGCATTAATCCTTTTTGAAGGTGCGATGACCTTGTTTTACACCTCATTTGGCGTTCCATTACAATTAGCCTTGATGGTAACAGTTTTATTTCGCGCTTTGTCTTTTTGGTTGCCCATGCCTTTTGGTTTGTTTTTGTATCGTCATTTGGATAGAAAGACTAATAATCCGGTTTCCACTTGACGTGAGAGGATATTTTGTATATACTATTTTCGCTAATCTTGTCGCGTTATGGTTGTCAATTAGTGTGGATTCGTGTTAAAGATTAGTGGCCTATATTCGGGAGTAGCTCAGCGGTAGAGCGGCACGCTGTTAACGTGATGGTCGTGGGTTCGATCCCCACCTCCCGAGCCAAATCACAAGTTGCGAACTGATTGTCAAAAATTTTTTCGCACGACCCCGCCTCAAGCGGGGTTTGTTGTTTTTGTATCGGAGTGCCTATGTCCAACGGTCGGAAAAACAGGGTAATGGCGAGGGTTTTTGGCGAATAAACAACTTTTTGGATGCACTGTTTGGCGAGGAGGTTTCGCGAGGCACCTTTGACAGTATTGAGGTTATTCGTAAAAAAATTAAGGGAGTTGGCAATGTCCGTGGAGGAGAATTTGAAGCATGAACCCTCCAGTTCGTATCCAGCCTCGTGGGGGATGGTTGCGTCATGATTCATCCTGAAAACAAGGTTTTCAAGATAGCTCGTATCCCGAGCTATCCGCTCCAAATTCTCAACCAAAGATTTTTCAATTCTCTCGGCGGACACCTGCTTTACCGAACATGCCTGCCAGTCATGTTTCATCGTGGAAGTGCAACGATAATAGTAGTACCGATGTAATTTTCCATTTGTGTATTTGTTCGTAAAGCAGGTGGTCATCATTGGGTATGGTTAGAACAAAGGTTTGCTGTTCGAGTGAACGGGGAGCAGATAATATTGGTGCAACCGACCCGACTCTGTCAGGTCGGTTTTTTTTGTTCACTATTTAACAAAATAGGGGGGTGTGTTATACTTGGGCCATTAATAAATAATACTCTAATTTATGTTTGGTAATAAAAAACTGACAACAGGTGTTGTTTTGTTAGTGGCAATTTTTTCTTTATCATTATTTCAATTTGCGAAAGCTGATAATTTTTTTGTATTTAATCGCAATTTGTCTAAAGGCATGAATAATCCGGATGTTAAGGAATTACAAATATATTTAAATAATAATGATTTTTTCGTTGATACTACTGGCGTTGGTTCTCCTGGACAAGAAAGTACTTATTTTGGCTCACTAACTCGAGTAGCCTTAATTAATTTTCAAAAAGTCAATGGTATTACTCCTGCAGTAGGTTTTTTTGGACCAATAACCAGAGGCGTGATTAACAATAAAAATGATAATTCTAATTCAAATGTTATTCCTCTAACTAGTATTCAAAATACCAGCACGCCAGGCTTAACTAGCAACACTAATAGCAACAGTAATAGTAATTATTATTCGGTTGGCGGAAGTATCACCGGCCTGTTTGGTCCAGCCACTCTACAAAATAATGGAGGAGATGATTTAACTATCAATTCAAATAACAATAGTAACTTTACTTTTTCAACTACATTAGCAAACGGAGCAAAATATAATGTAACCATTAAATCAACTTATTTAAATCAGAGTTGCAGTATTAGTAATAATGGGGGAGTAATAACCAATAACAATATAACTAATATAAAAATAACTTGTGGAACAAATTCATCTGTCAATTCTTCATCTTCCAACTTATATAATTTTAATGGTCCTGGAACTCCAAACGTAGTTGCTTATTCGGCTGTTTATACAGCAGGTGCAAATGGTGCAGTTACAGGTACAATTTCACAAACAATTGATAGTGGTAATAATGGTACTGCGGTAACAGCTATTCCCAATACTGGTTATCATTTTGTTAACTGGAGTGATGCTTCCACTGCTAATCCTAGAACCGATATTAATGTTAATGGAAATATTTCTGTTGTGGCTAATTTTGCCATAAACACTTTCACTGTCACTTCAACTGCTGAAGCCAACGGCGCCATCTTACCTCTGGGAGTCACTACCACTAATTATGGTGCCAGCCAAGACTATACTTTCACTCCTAATACTGGTTATCATGTGGCCACGGTTTTAGTGGATGGCTCACCAGTGGCTACTTCCTCACCGTATTCTTTTACTAACATTCAAGCTAATCATACGATTGCCGTAACTTTTGCCATAGACACTTTCACCATCACTGCTTCTGCTGGAGTCAATGGTATAACCACACCTTCTGGAGTCACCACTAAAAATTATGGTTCTAGTCAAGAATACACAATCACTCCAGATACCAATTATCATATCAATGATGTTTTAGTTGACTCTGTTTCTGTTGGTGCAACTTCCTCATATACTTTTACTGGTGTTACTACTACTCATACAATTGCGGCTAGTTTTGCTCAAGACGCTGCCACCGCTCCCAGTGCAATTCATTTAACAACCAGTACTGTAAATTCAGTTAATGGAGTCACCGATGTAGTCATTCCCGCCGCTGGCGATACTGATACACATGGTGCAATAGTCGGTTGGGTATCTTCAACGGCCAACAATATTAAATTTACAGTAACCGATGCTGGCAGCGCCTCTTCATCAATTACCATCAATGGGGGTACTTCTTACATCAGTGGCGCTGATTATACAATCACCTCAACCAGTTCACTTTCAATTATTGTCACCACAATGGAAACAGGTAAAGCAACCAGCACACGAACGTTTACAGTCACCGTGTCTGGACTGGCAATTGGTGATAATTACCAGGGTGGTAAAGTGGCATATATTTTACAATCAGGAGATCCAGATTATGTGCCTGGAGAAATACATGGATTAATTGTTAGCCCGATAGATAATAGTGGCAGTATTGCGTGGATAACTGGTGGAAGTACGGCCACTACTTTAAATAATAATACTTCAAATATTATTGGAACGGGACAGGTAAACACTATTGCTATGATGGAGCAAACTGGTTATACCGATGGTGCCGCAAAAGTATGTGATGATTATTCGGTAACAGTTGATGGTGTTGTTTATAGTGATTGGTATTTGCCAAGCAAAGATGAATTAAATAAATTTTATATAAACAGAGGGGTACTTTATGCTTTTACAGCTACCAGTTATTGGAGTTCTTCTGAATCTAATGAAATCTATGCCGATGCTCAAGCTCTTTTTTCTTCCGGAGTACAATTTGGTAATTTGAAGGGTAGCGCTAACCTGCTGGTGCGTTGCGCGCGCACAATCGGAACAGAAATCACTGCCATTGCTTCTATATCTGGCACACCTCAAGTCAGTTCAACTTTAACAGCTGGCGCCTTAACACCTTCGTCGTCAACAGTATCTTATCAATGGCGAATAGCTGACACATCAACTGGCACATATACAAATATTTCCGGAGCAACTTCAAGCACATATATACCGGTTACGGGCGATGCTGGTAAATTTATAAAAGTTACTGCAATGGGTACAGGCAATTATACAGGTGTAGTAACAAGTGCGGCTACAACAGCAGTGATAGCAAGGACAATCACCATTGCCGCCATCCCCGGTGTAACACCTCCGGTAAAAAATGCCACCCCGGTCACAACAACTATAGAAACAGATCAATATACTGGCACTGTAGCTTGGTCGCCGACACACAATTCATTTAATGCAGCCACAGTCTATACTGCTACAATTACCCTTACGGCTAAGACAGGATTTTCATTAACAGGCGTGACTACCAATTTCTTTACTGTTGCAGGAGTAACAGGATCAGCAACTAACTCTGCCGATTCCGGAGTTATTACGGCGGTATTTCCAGCAACTACTGCTCTTGTTTCCGGTGATTCAGTGAGTTTTACTTACAATGGCAATCCTGTTACATATTTGACAATGACAAGCGCCGGCAAAATCTGGCTTGACCGCAATCTCGGAGCTACCAGAGTCGCCCAAACAACCACTGACTATTTGGCATATGGTGATTTATTTCAATGGGGCAGGTCTGCTGACGGACACCAGCTAATAACTTGGACAAATTCCACTACCGGATCTGGAGTCCACGGCACCCAGTCTGGTCAAGTTGCAAATGTGGCTCCTGGAACAAATACCTTTATCATTCCAAGCGCGGACTGGTCGAGTATTGATGCTGACGGCGCTATTCGTCAAACAAATTGGGGTTTAAATGGCACAAGCAATCCTTGTCCAACCGGATTTAGATTGCCAACCGATTCAGAATTAGTCGCCGAAGGAGCAAACTGGAGTCCACAAAATAGCACGGGTGCTTTTGCTTCATTAAAACTTACTGAACCCGGTTTTCGCAAAGGCGGTGATGGCTCCATCGAGCGGGCTGGTTCCTACGGATACTATTGGTCGGGTTCGGCTGGGACTGATCCCAGTTCGTATTATTTGGTCTTCGATAGTAGTATTATTAGCTTGAACCCCAATACCCGCGGTTACGGCTTTGCCGTGCGTTGTATTGCAGATGAATCTATATATACCCCAGCTCCCACTATTTCAGGTGTAAGTCCGCTTGCCGGTCCCTTAGCAGGTGGTACTACTATAAATATTTCTGGTACCAACTTTAGTGGTGCTACTTCTGTAAAATTTGGGGATGTCGAGGCAACAAATATTATAGTTAATAGTAGTACTTCAATTATAGCAACCTCTCCGGCAGGTTCGGCAGGAGTAGTTGACGTAATAGTTACTACAGCCAGTGGTGATAGTGCTACCAGTTCGGCAGATCACTTTACTTATGCACCCGCCCCAACCGTCACCACTATTTCTTTAGATAATGGCAAGGCTGGTGACACAGTAACAATAAATGGTACGGGCTTTTTAAGCATTGGTGGTGCATCACCTGATGTTACCTTTGGTAACGCTGCTCCGGTGTTAGCGACCTATGTTAGTGCCACAGAACTTAGTGTGGTGGTTCCAGCGCATGCTAATGGCACAGTTGATGTAACTGTAAATAATCCGGACGGACAATCAGCTACAAAGGCCAATTGTTTTACTTATAGAACTTTGATAAGTATTAACATTAGTCCGATTGATCCTGCCATGATTGTCAATGGTGATACCATACAATTTACTGCTATAGGTACATATAGTGATGAATCTACGGCAGATATTACAACTTTAGTAACCTGGACTTCTGGTAATCCAACTGATGTGATGATTGATGCGCATACTGGTTTGGCGACAGCGGTTTTCATAAGTGGCGCGGCTGATATTACTGCTTCACTTGATGGGGTAACGAGTCCGTCTGCAATTGTGACTGTTGGATCAGAAGCATAAAAAAATCCAAATAAAAAAATAATGGCCATAAAACGCCATTATTTTTTAATTCTAAAACAATAGTGTAACGCACCGTGGGGTAAATTAAATTTAACTTTGTAAACTTAAATCGGGAATATAAATATACCCATTCTGTCTCTGTAAAATAGTTCTAACGTTTCTGACTATTCGGAGCTGACGAAATAATGGTTTAATTTAGTCATTATTTTTTTATATATCCCAAAAAACCGAACAATGGTGTATAATATAAATACCTTTAAATTTAAATCCTACTATGAACAAATTATTTAAAATAACTTTTTTTATTGGTGTAGTAATTTTAGTAATTGTCATTTTAGTAATAATATTTGCAGACCACAATAGCACACTTGCGACAATAGTTAAAAATACGCGTTACAGTTCAAGCTGTGAAAAAATGGTGGCAATGCAAGATATTGCTGGATATCCAATTCCCTTTAAAACTATGACCGGCGAAAAAATTTACCAATTATTTTTCTTCGGTCTCAATTCTTCATACCCAGCACCAGAGCAGGAGCCAAAATTGCTGGCACCTAAGGTTGTGGTAGAGGTGCACGCGGATTACACCGTAGTGTGTTCTAGGCCGGTGACTGATCCTGCCATCAAACTAGCAGTTGATTATGGTCCGCGATTTTCTCCAGATGCAAGTAATCTTTCAATGGGTGCGTTTGATTCGCGCGAAAATGATTTATTTTTGGCAATAGAAAAAGTATCCAAAGCGTATTTTGAAAGTGATTATAGCCAGGGAGCAAAAAATTTAGCCAATGATTTTTTTGATCAATTCATTTATTTATCCGAACCGGGTTTCAAACAATTTTATTATGATTTGAATCCGAATTTTTGGCAGTGGATAGAAAAATTAACCGGTAAAATTTTTTGGCAAGCGCCGAAGTTATCAACAACTTCTCAATTGATTCTTAGTTATAATGTATATCACGACAATAAGCTGGTCGCGATTATAAAATCAGAACCGGGGCCAGTCGTAAGTACAGCCACACCACCACCTCTGGGTCAAGAAATCAAACATCCGTTTCTCACTGCCACTGCTCTAGTACCAGAAGAGGAAAATACTCTGTATCAATTTTTGCAAAAAGCCAAAAATTTTGATGGCTATGTTAATTTACTTAAAGCCAACGGCTATATTGTATCTTTAGTCAATCCTTAAATATGTTAGTCATTAAAAAAATTCTAAAAATTATCGTGATTATCGTGGCGATTTTAATTTCATTATTTATAATATTGACTATTTCGGTCAATTATTACGGTCAGAAGAGCATAAATCAACCACAACCAGCTATGACTAGTAGTACTTTTGAATTGATGTTGTCCGATCCCCATCTTTTTTATGGCGCGTCATTTTCGTACGGCCTGTGCCATTCCGAAATTGCCAATGAGGATGGTGGATGTCACTCGGAGATTTATTTGTATGATTCCGGCCAATATATTTCCACCGGGTATTGGGAAGGTATAGGTAATAAAAGGATTGATGCGCCGTCAGTAGAAAAGAAGTTTGGTAAAATAGTGATGGATAAAATTATTAAATTGATTCGGGATTCGGAGATTATGAATAAAGAATGTCCGGATGGTATGACAGTGGATGCGAGTTGGGATTATCAGTTGCAACTTGGTGATCAGAAAAAAAGATTTATTAATCGCCCGGTAGAGTGTCAGCCAACTTTGGATGAGGTAGACAAAATTATAGCGGAAGCAACGAAGGCGGAATAGTATGTGATTGAGTATAAATTTTATCCTTAATAATTTACACGTTATGTCACATCAAAAATACACAAGAATTATTTTATTAATTATTATTGTTTGCGGTTTGTTTGTAATGACTAATGGGTCAAAAATAGAGCGGGTTTTGGCCCAGGGGCTGTATGTACCTCCGGTGGGGTCGGCCTGTGAAGTTGATCCAGCTACCGGCGGTTGCCGTGAGAGTACGGTTCAAAATCCTCCAATTCAACCGGTAATATATGGCATTGAAGACGAAGAAACAGGTTCTAATACTAATGTGGATAATGGCTCCACCTCTGAAGCGCCGAACGAGCCGGTCGTCGGTTCCGGCGGTATAATAGGAAGTGAACCAGCAGTGCCATCAAATCCCGAGCCAAAGCAGATTCAAAAACCTCCTGCACCTGTAAAAAAAATAACACCCAAACCAGTGGTTCAACCAAAAAAACAAACTACCTCCAATGCTGATTCCGAAGCGTTATTGGAAGCAGTAAGCGCAACGTATAACCAGCAACATAAAGATGAGGTTTCTGCAATCAAACAGTATTACTCCAAACCACCGCTCTTTAAGCCCGCTACAGACGCACAATACGCGCAAAACGAATTGGATAAGCTGAAGCCCCTTGGAATAGAGGTCGTCAATGCCAAAGGCGATTATGAAAATACTCTAGGCAAGGGCGCTAGTCAGTCCAAAATTGATAGTTCAAAAAATTCCTATGACGCTAAATTACAGGATTTCAAAACTCAATTGCAAGATATTTTGACAATAGATAGCGGCAACCCAGATGCTTTGTGGCAAATGGGAACTTTATCTAAGTGGGAAGGCGATAACGCACAATCTTATGAGAATTATCGTGACGCATTAATGTCGCAAAGGAGTAGAAATCCTTTTAAATATCAACAATTGCTGGATTCAATTAATAATCCGGCCGTCAGAATAAAATTAATGCAGGATTTAGAACCCAATGAGAATATTATTGAAATACCTACCACGAAAACATCGCCTTTTCTTGCGGGATTAAAAAGCAACTTGGATACCCTGGTCCAGCCGCTAACTTCGGCCAAAAAAGCCGTGGCAGAAAATATTGAAAAAATTTCTCGGGTGTTTTCTTTTTCCGACCAATTTGATAAGGCAATAAAAACGCTAGGTCTAACTCAATAAATAAAAATATGAATGATAAATTGAAATAATTGCCGTCCACAGAAATAAATAAACAACCTAAAAGAGGACATAAATTTTTGAAAATAATGGGTGTTTTAATTCTATTGGGTTTATTGATAATATTTTATGCGCGCAGTGTTCCTGCCAAATGCACTGATTTAAAGTGTTTTCTAAACAAGGCCAATCAGTGCGCGCCAGCAACTTACGAGGAAACGACTGATATTGGTACAATTGATTATTCCGTCAAAGCCGGCGTTGATAATGGCTGTACTCTAACAAAACAAGTAGTGACATTGGATAATAAAGAAAATGCTCTTGTAAAAAAACTTTTAGAAGGCAAACAACTGGAATGTATTTATCTTAAAAATCAATTTAATGGCCAGTGGATGACTTCCATGATAGAAGGATTAGATAACTGTTTTGGCGACTTAAAAGACGCTGTCGGCGGGCTCCTGCTATTAGTTGATGTAAAATAATAATCGCTGTGTTTTAAGTTTAACAGCGAGATGATTAGGAAAAATACATGGCTCAAATATATGACTAAAAAAATAAAAATAATTTTACTAGTAATTGGCATTTTATTTATTGGCGGCTGTGTTTATAGTATATTTAAAGTTTACACCCCTAATCCAGTCATCACCAATTCAATTAGCCGCACGATTGGCGTATATGTTGATGAAGAACCAAAAAATCCTAATAATTTAAAACAAATAAATATTGCCAATATCACGGTCGCGAAAAACGGAAATTTAACGCTGAACATCTTGCAACCAGATAATGTGCAAATTACGCAGTTACAGCAAGCGATCGCGACCATTGCTAGCCGGGATGGCTTAAAGCTCGTTGGTGAGTCAAAAGAAATAATAAACGGTCAGAGCGCACTCGTGATGAAAGATTTCCCTATATCCAAAACCGCTGATAGTTATCCACTCGCGGTGGCCACGACCTTGACGAATGAATTTGGTTTTAAGTCGAAGTTGGAGGCAGAGACAAATACATTGATACCGACAGTTAGTTCAACTAC
The DNA here is from genome assembly GCA_903837125.1 of Candidatus Magasanikiibacteriota bacterium. Classification (GTDB taxonomy): domain Bacteria; phylum Patescibacteriota; class Patescibacteriia; order Magasanikbacterales; family UBA922; genus CAILTG01. The sequence continues at coordinate 25,607 of CAILTG010000007.1, forward strand.
TATTCCGGCCGATCAAATCACTATCGGTACCGGAACCCAAGGGCAGTATGGCAGTGATTTGAGAATAGGTGTGGGGTATGTAAGACGAGAGGATTATCTTGATGAAAATAAAGTTTCTCATACTGGCAGGGTCGCCGGATTGTGGCTGTATGTGAAGGATCATAGCGAGCAAAATAAAGTTATGATGAATGTTTTTATTGGTCAAAAATTTACCATTGCCGAGTACGCAGTTACAGTTTTGAATATTGAAGGAGGCAGTGGGGCGGTGACGTTACAGTTTGAACCCACAAAAAAATAATCTTAAATTTTTATAAATTTATTTTTTATGGTTAAAAATAAAAAAATAATTGCGCTC
>CAILTG010000008.1 GCA_903837125.1 Candidatus Magasanikiibacteriota bacterium
GTTCGCTACACGAACTGCCGGGTTTCTGTTTTGTATTTATTCTGCTATTATAAATTAATGAGTGATTTAAGTATCAAAGAAATTACAAAAAAGGCTCGATTAGTCGTAGAACAATATAAAAAAGACTTTCCCGATGTTAAGATGGATAGAGACTATTTACCATTTAAAATTACTGAGGAGTGGGGCGAATGTCTGCAAGCTTATCTTATGCTTACTAATCGTGGAAAGCAGAAAGGTAAAAGTAAAGAAGAAATTAAAGAAATGTTATCAAATGAAATAGCGGATATTTTTTGTTATATATTACTTTTTGCAGAAGCTGAGGGGATCGACCCAGTGGAAGCTGTCACTAAAAAATGGCTTCCCTATCTCAACAAAAAATAAAAATGATAATTTTGGGAATAGATCCAGGATACGAGCGATTAGGAATAGCGATTCTAGAAAAAAATGGAAGTAAAGAATCCTTGATCCATTCTGATTGCTTTAAAACTAGTGCCAAAGAGGAACATTGTGAGCGGTTAAATCAAATTGGAGCCGAAGTGGAGAAAGTAATTAAAAGATTTAAACCAGAAGTTCTAGCTATTGAGACTTTATTTTTTGAAACTAATGCGAAGACTGCTATGAAAGTGGCCGAGGCCCGTGGCACAGTCATTTATGTTGCTAAAAAAAATAATTTATTAGTTAGAGAATTTTCGCCGATTCAAATTAAAGTGGCGGTCACTGGGTATGGAAAAAGCGATAAAAAACAAATGGCGTTTATGGTTGATAGACTGATAAAAATCGATAAGGAAATAAAATATGACGATGAGTATGATGCCATTGCTGCTGGTTTAACCGCTTTTGCTATAAAAAAGACTTAATTTAAGCCATTATTCTGCACTTTGGGTTATCCACAGGTTAGGGTCTCCAAGGCATTTGCAAAATAAATGAAATCCTGTTAAAAATATGAATAATATTATAAAAATATTAATAACCGAGACAGTCGGTTTAAATTAAATAAATTTTTATGGCCAAAAAACAAGTTAAAGAAATTGAAAAAGAGGAGGAGGTTGAAGAAAAAGAAGAAGGGGAAAAAGAGGTCGGCGAATTAGATGCTGACGATATACTGGAAGCTTTTGACGGCGATTCTTTTGATGATACAGATGAATTTTAAAATAAAATCCCTTGAGTCTATAAACTTAAGGGATTTTATTTTGACGAGCGAGGAGCGAATGAAAGAGTCTGCTCTTTCATATCGTCCGAGTCGAAGTCAAACTATAAGGGTATAATACCCGCAGCTTACTGCGAAAAAGTGTGAGCGAAAGCAAACTCTTTTTACTGGAGCTTGCTCCAGGGTAAGTACCGCTTTTATTTTACCCGAACAATTCTGATCGTTTTAGGGTAAATTTTAACAGACAAAGCCGGGCTTAGCGGCTAAGCCCGGCTTTTTAAATCAACTTATTTAATCTTAATCTTTAAAAATCTTCTCTTCCCCACTTTAACTGTTAAATCAGTTTCCACTTTATACTCAAAATCTTTTATTTTTTCATTTGTGGCAATGTCAGAAATCGCTCCCTCGGTTATTAGTCTTCTAAAATCACCTTTGGAAGAAACAATTTTATTATTTAGCAAAACATTGACCAAGCTTTCTCCTTTCTCTACTATTACTTCTTCAGTTTCTTCCGGCACCCCTCCTTTTTTAAAAGTTTCATTAAAATCTTGCTCGGCTTTTTCTGCCATTTCTTTTCCGTGATACAAAGTGACAATTTCTTTGGCTAGACGAACTTTATAATCTTTTGGGTTTGTCTGTCCAGAGGCTAAATCCGCTTCTATTTTTTTAATTTCATCCATTGGTACGTCGGTACAGAGTTCAAAACCGAGTAGAATCATCCCATCAGTCCAGCTCATAACCTTACCGAACTTTCCTGAATAATCATCAAGGAAACTGACCATATTACCCTCAGTCTTCCCCATTTTTTTGCCGGCACTATCCACTAGTAATTTAAAAGTAACAACAAACTTTTCTTTGTTTTTTAAATCCTTCATTAAACTTCGCCCGGCCAGCATATTAAAAGTTTGGTCATTACCACCAATTTCGCCATCAACATCTAGGACTACTGAATCGTAGCCTTGCATCAATGGATATAAAAACTCATGGAGATGAATGGGTTTGGCTTCTTTTATTCTTTTTTGAAACATATCACGTTCCAGTAATTGTTGAACAGTAAACTTAGAGGCCACTTTAATTATGTCGGCAAAAGTCATTTTAGCTAACCACTTTGAATTAAATTTAAACTCCGCCGGATTTCTTCCTTTAAAACTTAAAAAGGTCTCCGCTTGATTTTTATATAACTTACAGTTATTTAGCACTTCTTCCCTTGTTAGAGGTTGTCTTACGGCCGATTTATCTGTCGGATCTCCAATCATACCGGTAAAATCTCCGATGAGTAAAATTACTTTGTGACCAAGTTTTTGAAACTCACTTAATTTTTTTAAAGGAATAGAATGACCTAAATGTAAGGTCGGTCCAGTCGGATCAATACCAAGATAAATAGATAACTGTTTACCAGACAGCATCTGAGTTTTTAAATAATCTCGGTTCGGATAGATATTTTCTAGACCACGATTAAGAAACTCCTCCACCTGTTGCGGATCAGTATTTACTCGGCTAGATTTTTTACTAAATATCATCTATAAAATCTACCATAAATTTTTACTCTTCTCAATCGTTCTTATTAGATTGGATAATGAGTGTGGATAAGGTGTCTTTTTAGTGCTAAAATACTATAAAATTAAACCCATGACACATAAAAAACACAAACTACTCAAATGGCTAAAGCCAGCCGCTATTATAATCCTTGGTTTGCTTTTAGTCTTCGCTAGTATAATCATCTTTTGGATTGCCAGTTTTAAAATACCCGACCTGTCATCTTTTGAGAATAGAAAAGTTACTCAATCCACAAAAATCTACGACCGCACGGGGGAAGTCCTGCTTTATGATGTTTATGAGGGTGCAAATAGAGTCACTGTACCTATCAACCAAATTTCCTATTACGTAAAAAATGCTACAGTGGCAATAGAAGATGAAACATTCTATCAACATCATGGAATCAAAATTACTTCAATTATTCGGGCAATTCTCGCCAACATTGGAGCTTTTGGCTATAGCCAGGGCGGTTCCACCATCACTCAGCAGGTGGTAAAAAATTCTATTCTGACGACGGAAAAATCCATTACCCGTAAAATAAAAGAGGTTGTTTTGTCACTAGAACTAGAGAGGGTCTTAAGTAAGGAGCAGATTTTAGAAATCTATCTCAATGAATCTCCTTACGGTGGCAATATTTATGGCGTCGAACAGGCCAGCCAAAAATTTTTTAATAAATCAGTCGCTGATTTAAGCCTGGCTGAATCCGCTTATATTGCGGCTTTACCCCAAGCCCCGACCCTTTATTCTCCATACGGTAACAATCGTGACAAACTGGATGCTAGAAAAAATTTAGTTTTATCAAAAATGCTTCAGTTAGGTTTTATTAAACAAACTGAGTATGACGCAGCTAAAACAGAAAAGGTGGTCTTTAAACCCCAAGAAAAAACTGGAATTTTGGCTCCACACTTCGTCACTTTTATTAAACAATATTTAGAAGATAAATACGGTTCAGCGGTTATTCAGGAAAAGGGGTTAAAGGTTGTTACCACTTTGGATTATAATTTACAACTGAAGGCTGAGGAGATAGTAAAAAAATATGCTTTAGAAAATAAAGTAAAATTTAATGCCGAAAATGCCGCTCTGGTTGCAATTGATCCAAAAACTGGACAAATTTTAGCGATGGTTGGTTCTCGCGATTACTTTGATAAAGAAATTGATGGTAATTTTAACGTCGCTCTCGCCCACCGCCAACCGGGTTCCACTTTTAAACCCTTTGCTTATGCTACCGCCTTTAATAAAGGCTACACTCCAGACACCGTGCTTTTTGATTTGCCGACAGAATTTCAAAGTACCTGTGATCCGACTGGTAAGCCTATTTCAACCGAGACCGACCCTAAAGATTGTTATATGCCGGAAAATTACGATGGTAAATATCTTGGTCCAATTAGTTTAAGATACGCCTTGGCCCAATCTAGAAATATTCCCTCTATTGAGACGTTATATCTTGCTGGTGTTAGTGACACTATTCGCACTGCCCAAAGTATGGGGATTAGTAGTTTGGGTGATGCTAACCAATACGGTCTAACTTTAGTTCTTGGTGGTGGAGAAGTTTCATTATTAGAAATGACTAGTGCTTATGGTGTATTTGCTAATAGTGGTATTAGAAACAATGAAACGGGAATATTAAAAATTGAAGACTCGGCTGGAAATATATTGGAATCTTTTTCTGGTCAGTCGATTGAAGCCTTGTCAGAAAATACCTCCCTCCTTATAAGTGATATTTTAAATGATGATACGGCTAGGCAGCCAGCATATGGTACTAATTCCAATCTTTATTTCCCTGGTCGCGACGTAGCAGTTAAAACTGGTACTACCAATGATTATAAAGATGCTTGGATTATTGGTTACACTCCAAGCATCGTGGTTGGAGCCTGGGCTGGAAACAATAGTAACAAGCCAATGGATCATAAAGTGGCTGGTCAAATTATTGCACCACTATGGAATGCTTATATGAAAGAAGTTTTGAAAGTGGTGCCAACAGAATATTTTAAAAAACCACTAGAAACCGACCAGAGTATCAAACCGGTCCTACGCGGCTTCTGGCAAGGGAATGACACATACTTCATAGATAAGATTTCTGGTGGTCTAGCGACTGAATTCACCCCCGAGGAGCTGAAGCAAGAGAAGTCTGTCACCAACATTCACTCTATTCTTAACTGGGTTGATAAAAAAGATCCGCTTGGGCCAGTACCAGCAAATCCCGACAATGATTTTCAATTCAGTCATTGGGAATATCCTATCCAGGAGTGGTTAAAAACTCAAAATATAGCTACGGCTACTCCACCAACCACTTTTGACACAGTCCACACTATACAAAACAAACCGGTAGTGGAGATGCTTGAACCAAATAATTCTCGTTTATATAAAAATAATGAAAATATTAATATAAACGTAAAAGTGACCTCGGTTTATCCTGTGTCAAAAATAGATTTTTATTTGGATGGTGAATATAAAGGTACTAGTAACATCACTCCTTTTAACTTTTCAATTAATTTAAAAAATGATACTACCTCTGATAAAATTTTAGAACTTAAGGCAGTAGTTTATGATAATGTTTTAAATAGAACAGAAAGTGTTGTTAA
>CAILTG010000009.1 GCA_903837125.1 Candidatus Magasanikiibacteriota bacterium
TTATTGATGATTGTCTAGTAAGGTTAGACCTTCACCCGCCCTCAACCAAAGACAACCTAGACCGCTTGGAACTGGCAAACTTTTGTTATGAAGTTGATGACGGAATTAAGATCACTTGAATTTGAAAAAAATTAGGTGGTTGGCTTTACCAGATGATAAGAATTGTGTTAAACTATTACTACTAATTGTTATTAATATGAACATAAACACTAAAAAAATTTCTCATCATATAATTCAATCAAACAATGAATACCCCAATATTTCTGAGAGAGTAAATAAACTTTATCTTCCAATTATTAAAAGGTTATTAAAATGGCTTAAAACCACAAAAAAACCACTTATTGTAGGTGTTAATGGCTCTCAGGGAATTGGCAAAAGTACCTTAACTAAAGTATTAACGAATAGTTTAAATGAATTTGGTATAAGGACAGTCACCATTTCAATTGATGATTTTTATCATACAAGAAAAAAACAAATTTCAATCGCCAATAAATATAAAAATAACCCATATCTTAAAGACAGGGGTTATCCAGGAACCCACGATATAGCGTTAGGAGAATCATTATTAAATGCTTTGATGCATCAAAAAAAATCTAAGGTTAGGATACCTCTATATGATAAATCAAAGTACCAAGGTAAAGGAGACAGAGTGCTGGACACTGAATGGAAAGAGACAAAAACACCTATTGATTTAATTTTATTTGAAGGATGGATGTTGGGTTTTGAAAGTCTGGCCAATAAAAAATTGGGTAAACACTTAAACACAATAAATAAACTACTAAAAGATTATCAGTCTTGGCACGATTTAATAGATAAGTTCATTTATTTAGTACCAAGCAAAAATAATCATGTTATTAATTGGCGAGTGGAAGCAGAAGAAAAAATGAAAGCCAGTGGCAAAACTGGAATGAGTACTGAGGAAATAAAAAAGTATATTTCAAATTTTCTTCCAGCTTATGATTTGTATCTTCCCAAAATTAAAAACCTTAAACCAGATCATGACAGACATATGAAATTTATTATAAAAAAAGATAGACTGCCTATTGAAACAACTCATAAAAAATAATCTTATTTGGGCTATACAGACAATTTCACTGACAAACTCTATTTCAGTTGTTAGTTAACATAAAAAAAGACCCTCTTAACGAGAGTCTTTTTTCTTGTGATCCGGCCGGGATTCGAACCCGGGACCATCAGCTTAAAAGGCTGTTGCTCTACCAGCTGAGCTACCGGACCATTGAAGTTGAAAATTATTAAGTTTGTAAAGTAAGTTTTTTAACGAGGTAAATTATACAATATTTTCTAAAATATGTCAAGAAAATCGTTGTAAAATCTATATCTTGCCAGTTATTGATTATTTTGTTAAGATATCATCATCTTACACTAAATAATATGAATATTCAAACTGGCATCTATCAACATTATAAAGACGATAAATACCACCTTATAGGTGTTGCTAAACACAGTGAAACACTGGAAGAGTTCGCGGTCTATAAGGCGCTATATCAAAATTCTGTAAGTCAACTTTGGGTTAGACCAACAAAATTATTTACCAATAAAGTTGAATGGCAGGGTAAAAAAATGCCACATTTTAAATTACTCAAACCACAACAAGGCGGGATAGCTGGTCTCGATTATACTGGACTCACTGCTAGTTTTATTTGTCATGATGGAAAAGGTAATTTTCTGTTTGCCAAACGAAGCCAAAAATGTAGAGATGAACAAGGTGCATGGGAATTTGGCGGTGGACAAATTGAATTTGGTGAAGATCCTGCTGAAGCAGTAATGCGCGAAGTGAAAGAAGAATTTAATGTCACTTGCAAACATCCTCAGTTTTTGGGACACACCAATCTCATTCGGAAACACGAAGGAAAAACTACCCATTGGTTGGCCTTTAGTTTTTTAATAAAAGTTAACCCTAAACAAGTAAAAAATACGGAACCAAAAAGTATTGACGAACTTAAATGGTGCAAATTGACCAAACTCCCCTATCCTCTGCATGGACCAACAAAAATTTTTATAAAAAAATTTAAAAAAGAATTAACCACTGCTAAATAATTATTAAAAGTATGGACTTAGAAAGAGATCTGGAATTTTTATACGAAATTGGCTCACTGCGTTTTGTACAACGAGCCTGGAGACAATTTCATAACCCCAACTTTCAAAATTTTCCCGAACATTCCTTTAGGATTGTTTGGATTGCCATGGTAATTGCTAGACGAGAAAATGTTGGTGACATCAACAAAATTGTAAAAATGGCTCTGCTGCATGATTTACCTGAAAGCCGAACTGGCGACGCTGATTATTTGAACAGATTATACACTGAGCAAAATGAAACTAAAGCCATTAATGATATTTTTAACAACACTTCTCTTAAGGAGTTAACAGAATTATGGCAAGAATATAGAAAAATGGAATGCATTGAAGCAAAAATTGTTAAAGATGCTGATAATTTAGATGTGGATTTTGAACTTCAAGAACAATTTTATATGGGAAATAAAATTAGAGATTCTTGGGCTCCTTTGCGAAAAAATGTGGCTGAAAAAAAGTTATTCACCAAAACAGCAAAAGAAATTTGGGATAAAATTTATAATTCCAATCCTCACGATTGGCATTTACATGCACCAAACCGCTACACCGAAGGCGACTGGCAACCTGACCCAATCATAAAACCTGCTGAATAAGCAGGTTTTTATTTTATCACTTTTTATAAACAATTCTTTGTATTACTAAAATCAACCACAATGTTCCAGTAATAAACGTAGTAATCGCAGAAAAATATAGAGCTAAAGTAAAATAGGCAAAGGCTACAGTATAGCACCCTAAAAAAGTAGGCACCGAGGTTTCAAATTTAATCGGGCCTATTTTTTGCTTAAAACCATGAGCTATTTGCGGTAATAATGAAATTGAAAAAATTATTCCCACCACAGTAATTAACACATCTTGCCACAACATATAATAAAAATTATTTAACCAAACTTTCCACCACCTGTAAAATACTCCCAGCCTTTGCCATAGGTAAAGTTTTCTGCAACTGATGTGACAACTGTTTTTGTTTTATAGAATCTGCCAGCAACTCACGAATAATTTTAGCCAAATAATTACCATCGGATGTGCGCTCATCTACAAAAATCGCCGCGCCCACTTCGGATAAATATTTAACATTCTCTTCCTGATGCCCAGGCTTCGGAATAAGAATGGCAGGCTTGCCGAGTGCGGCAATTTCGGAAATAGTACCAAAACCACCACGCGAAATTACCATGTCGGCCACAGCATAGGCTGCGGACATTTCTTTGGTAAAAAATTGATACACTTGATAATAATCAAACAACTGCACCGCTCGTTCTACCAGCTCCTGTGGTCGCTCCAGGCCAGACAAATGAATAATTTGACAATGACCCTTTAAATGCTGAACGGCCTGAATAATCAACTGATTAACGCGCATTGAGCCAGTACCACCACCTGTAGCAAAGATCACCGGCAAACCAGGCTTTAAATTAAACATTTTCATTGCCTCATTTTTATCACCTTGTAAAATTTCTTCACGTACCGGATTACCCAACCAATAAGCTTTCTTTTTATTAAAATTCTTAACATTAATTTCTAAAGCTGTGGTAATAACTTTAGCTACTGGCGACATTAATTTATTAGCCATACCTACTACCACATCTTGCTGATGCACCCAAGAAGGCACTCCCCAAAACCAAGCCGCATAATGCACCGGCACAGAAACAAACCCACCAGCAGAAATACACAAACTTGGTTCTTCTTGCCACATCAAAAATATACTCTGAAAAAAACCAATAATAATTCTAACAATATCTATAACATTCCAAAAAGAAAGATAACGCCGTAACTTACCAGAGCTTAAAGCATAAAATAAAATTCCCTTTTCTTCCACCAACTTTTTTTCCGGACCATTTTTTGTACCCAACCAAATAAATTGCGCCTCTGGATATTTTCGTTTAATAATTTGATGAATAGCCAAAAGTGGGGTTACTGGGCCCAAGGTACCGCCACCTGAAAATATAATCTTCATATATAAATTTTTATCATTTATTATTTATCATCTATTAACTTCATTCAGTACAGAATAGATGATAGATGATAAATGATAGATCACTAAGACGTTTGTTTAGATACATTAACAAGTACACCCACCGCCCCCATAGCAATCATTAACGCGGAGCCACCGTGAGAAACAAACGGCAAAGGCACACCGGTTAAAGGTAAAGCCCCCACCATGGCTCCAATATTTAAAAATGACTGCACGCCAAACCAAATAAGAATACCCGAAACCAACAAACGTCCAAATTTATCAGGGGTATTTTTGGCTAATACTAGACCTCGACAAATAATTAACACCCACAAAATTATCAATCCCAAACTAAAAATAAAACCCATTTCCTCAGCTATAATAGCAAAAATAGTATCAGAATCAACCTCTGGTAAATATTGAAACTTCTGCAAAGAATGCCCTAAGCCTCGTCCAAAAATTCCCCCTGAACCCACTGCCAAAAAGGCCTGATTCATTTGATAACCAATACCTTGTGGATCTAATTCTGGATGCATAAAAGTGGTTAAACGGGCTGTCCGATAAGGTGCTACCCAAATCAAGATAACAAAACAGGACAAACCTACAACTGCCAACCCAATAATATGTGTTAATTTACAACCAGCCACAAAGAGTATACCAAACAAAATTACAAATAAAATAATCATCGTACCTACATCTGGTTCAGCTAAAATCAAAACCACAGGAATCATACCCAAACCCAAGGCCACTAAAAAACCATTTTTAAAATCTAATAATTCTTTTCCCCGCGCGGACAAATAGGCTGCCAAGTAAATAACTAAAGCTAACTTAGCTAATTCTGAAGGTTGAAAAGAAAATCCCAAAAAATTAAACCAGCTATGAGCATTTGTACCACTGGTTGACCCTAACCCTGGAACTAAAACTAAAAGTAATAAAATATTTGCCAAAATAAAAAAAGGAAATGAATACTTTTTTAACTGTTGGAAATTAATCTTGGAAAAAATAAAAAACAATACTAAACCAGGCAAAACTCCCAAGAATAACTGGCGCTTGATAAAAAAATAACCATCAGCAAATTTTTCATGCCCCACCGGCAAACTGGCCGAGGTAAGCATAACTAAACCAAAAACCAACAAAATTATAAAATATGATAATAAACGATAATCGGCTCTTTTGTCATTTGCCATATTTGCATTTATTCGTAAACTTGCATCTTTTAGACGTTTAAAAATATCAACATCCCACAAACCATTAATAAAAATATCTGACACAGCAGTGTCACAAAATTTAAAAGCTGAGCTACAAATTTATTTTTACTAAAATAAAGCCAACCTAAAACGGCATTAACCAACCAAATAATTAAGCCAAACATTGGTAAATAAAAAATTCTCCACCATTCGCCAATATAATCCACTCCAAACATCACATTATAATGCAAAAAAATTGGCTCAACTTGCGGTTTTATACGGATTATCAACCATAACCACATAAAAATATTTAAAGCTAGCGACAATGGCAGCATTACTAGATTAGGAAAATGCTTTAGATACAGCTTAAGAGGATAAAATTGCATAAAATAATCTATTAGTTTAGAGAGTCAAATTGAGCCAATTATAACTTATTTAGACCCTCTTGACAAGTTACAAATAATGCCTTATAATATGGCCACTAATTAATTTACATTTACGGCATGGTAAACGATCCGCCGATGAGGTGGAGGCAGTTCCTTGGGAATCACTTTTCAAGGAGAAAAGACTAATAGTGTATGTCACACAAGAAAGCTGGCGGTTCTACCCGATTGGGCCGCGACTCACAGCCACAGTATCTGGGAACAAAAGTTGGTGATGGACAACTTGTCCATTCTGGAGCAGTTTTAGTACGTCAAAGAGGCACGCGCATTCACCCTGGAAAAAATGTTAAAAAGGGCGTGGATGATACCTTATTTGCGGTGGTAAATGGAATTGTAAAATTCAGCGCTCGCAAAAAAATGAAATTTAACGGCAAACTTAAACTTACGCGATTTGCCAATGTTATTGCTAAATAACACCAAGTCCCCCTGTAATATGGGGGATTTTTTCTTTTAAATGTCAAATAATCAATTTCCAATGTCAAATCAAATCCAAAATTCAAATGTTTCCGCCAAAGGACGGATCCTCTTCGTGAGGAAAATTTAAATTTTTGATATTTGAAATTAGATATTGATTGGAAATTGGTAATTGGAAATTTGTCATTAAACAGATATGTATAATAAAACATTAAAATTCCACAACCAAACCCTCACTCTCCTCTACCGCACTGATGCTGATTTGTCCGTAATTGACGAAATTTTCGTAGATAAAATGTATCGTTGTGTTGAAAACATCATTCCCACACTCGTCTCCCCTATTTTAGATATTGGCGCTCATGTTGGTTTGTTTTCAATTTATGCTTCAATTCTTAATCCTAAAGCTAAAATAATTTCTCTAGAACCAGAACCAAGTAATTTTGAATTAATGAAAGAAAATTTAAAATTAAATATTATTAAAAATGTGGTAACTTTACAATATGCCATTGTTCCAGAAGAAGATTCCACTTCCTCAAAAACAACCACCTTATATCTAAATTCAGACTCACACAACCACACCACACTTCAATTAAATAAATTTATTACCAAATCACCTAATCATGAAATTACTGTACCAGCAATAACTTTGGGAGAACTTATTAAGAAACCCGCCGTCGCTACCTCCTTCGCTAAAGCTACGACGGTCAAGAAAGCTATGGCGGACAAAGAAAAATTAAAACAAATAGGTTTATTAAAAATGGATATTGAAGGTGGTGAATTCGCAATCTTTCAAAACATGAAAAAAAATACCTGGAATAAAATACAAAATATTGTAGTTGAATACCATGAATTTAGCGGCAACAAGCGTGCTGAATTAGAAAATATTATTCGCTCACATGGCTTTTCCGTAGAACATTTTCCCAACCATTTTGATAAAAGATTTGGATTACTTCTTTGTCGAAACAGGTCTTTGTAAAACTACACCCGATAAACAAAAAACAGCTTAATAGCTGTTTTTTGATTTACTTCTTCTGAATTAATGCTTTATTTAAGTTCAATCACTAATCCAAAACTATTTTCTGTTAACAATTCTTTAGTTGTCCAATCATAAGCCCTTATTCTGCAAGTATAATCACCAACTGGCAATTTAGAGCTTAAAGTTTGAGTAACATTTTGAAAAGATTGCTCCCCCACATTCATTACCCACTTGCCATTTTTTGTTTCCAATACTTTTCCTTGACTATCCAACAACTCTCTCACCATTTTTACTGTTTGTTTTTTATCAGTATTATTGGTGTAACTATATTTTAATTTATAAGTTGTTGGTAAAACTGTATCTGCCTTTAGGCTATTATCATTAAAGTAAATATCATTTGCTTTCTCGCCCAAACTTGTTAAGGAAACTTTTTTAACCTTCAATTTTTCCACATTAATCTTGAAGCTATTTTCTTCTGTTTTCTTGCCCTCAGTTATTTTTATCTTAACAGTATATTCGCCAGGTGCAAGTGTCTTGGCTAATAATTCATCTACTACACCATCAAACGAGCCGTCAACTTTGATTGTCTTACTAGCTGTAGTAGTTTTAACTACTTTGCCTTTGGCATTCAATAATTGACGAACTATTTTAATAGTAACTTTTTTTGTTCCTTCATTTTTATAAAAATAATTAAACTGTAATTTTGCTCCTGGTTGATATGAGGCAGCCACAATATCTTTAACCATTACTTTGGAATCTAATTTTAGACCCACTAATTCAGCAATTGTTAAAGCAGGTTCTTCTAAAACCACTAATGGTTTTACCTCTTCATTTATTATAGTTACTGGTGTAGTAATTACTGTTGGGATGGCTGTGGAGTAACCTGTCAATAATTCTATTGTGTCAGACACTATTCCAGAAGCGTTGTTGGAGGCATCTTTAAATTTCGCATAAACAGTTTTAATACCTGCTCCAGTTGTCAATGTCCATGACTTAGTGGTTGTGTATGTTTCCCAAGTACCATTAGTAAAGGCAATATCATTGGCAATCATCATCTGTGAAGCATCAGTGGCACCTAATGTTAATGTGACAGCTGTGTTGGCAGTTGTTGTAACACCATTGGCGATCACGATTGAGGTGTTGGTGGGTGGAGTTACGTCGTAGTATGAACCACCACCACCTGCGCCACTCGGACTTTGCACAATTGCTGTTTGAGTATTAGAACCAAACTTAGTAAAGTGTTTTGTCCAAATAATCATGTCTGTACCGCTGAGATAATAACAATCGTTTTGACCATTCCCCAAAGTATTGCTATCGCCGGTACAAACTAGAATTACATGTGAATTACCAGCATTATCTGTATAAAACGCTTTACGACCTGAACCTTGACCAGGAATAACTAATTTAACCGCATTATCAAAAGTAAAGTTAACTACACTATCACCTACTACTATTACGTCATTAACTACAACATCATAACCCGAAACCGTTGGCGCAGCAACTGAACCAATATAAACTTGTGGTAAATTTATTATTCCATCCCAACTGGCATCAGCCGTAATTTTTACACCATCTGGCATTAACAGCTCAACTGTTCCGAGTGAAGTACTAACAGTGGCATCAATGACACCTGGCAAAGTAGTGGAATTGGTGCCGGCGGTTAAACCTGAGAAATCTAACGATGGATTAGTAACGTCGGTAGGAACTTCAATTGTAGTGGTAGCAGTATTGTCAGCCGTAATTGTTGTTGTCGGAGAACCTGCCGACGGAACACTAAAAGTTATGGCAGTTACTATATCAGATTTATCCCCGGCTAGCCCAGCACCACCAAGAGCTTCTACTTGAAAAGAATGAATAGTGCCTATGGCCAAGCCAGTCACTGGATAACTTGAGGATACTGTAGAGAAAGCCGTCATACTTTCATCTATATAAACATTATAACTAGCTGCTCCGGTAACTGATGCCCAACTCAAATTAATTTGACTGGCTGAAACTGGAGTAGCTACTAACCCAGTAGGTGCGGCAGGATCAGTGGTACCAGTTGTTGGAGAACTTTGCTCACCTTCACCACTACCATTAACAGCTGACACCATAAAATGATACAAAGTACCTGACAAAAGATCAGTTGAATAATAATACGCATTGGTTATAGAACTACTAGTAATAGAATAACTATCTGCCAATCCGCTAGTACTTTTATAAACGTTATATGATGTTGCACCTGAAACAGGACTCCATGATAAATAAATTTGTGAAGAATTTACGCCACCCGCGGATAACTCAGTTGGTTGACCTGGCACAGCTGGAACTGATGCATTAGTGGTTGCACTAATGGGATCACTTTTGCCACCCTCTACACCACCACCATCAACAGCTGAAACTTTAAAAGTATATGGAGTACTAGCTTCAAGTCCCATTGCCGGATAACTTATAACGTATGTCGTATTTAAAAGGACATAACCTGATTCACTTAAAACATATACATTATAATATGATGCACCCGTAACTTTATTCCAAAATAAATTAATCTGTGAAGAAGAGAAAACACTCGCGAACAACCCAGTTGGTGCACTAAGAGAAGAGGCTCCAAGATTTCCATAACCATAGCCATATAAATATTCATCAGCAGCTTGACCGTCTTCTGTTCGATAACTTCCGTCATTATCGCCAAAACCATCGCCATAACCATAGCCATAACCATAGCCATAACCATAACCCCAACCAGCATCACCGTCTTGCCGAACGAATTGAGCAAAAATTGCTTTACCAAAAATAAAAGAAAACAAAAACAAAAGTAAAAAACCTACAACAAATTTAGAAATATTTTTAGGATGTAAAACAAAAGATTTAATTTTATTCATAAAACTATATTTTATATTTAACAGAATATATTATAACACAAAATAGCTAATCCAGACATTTTTCTCCTGTGGGTAACTTTTCCTCAACATCTTTCAAACACTCTTTTCTACATTCCCTAAAACCTGTAAAAGCAGTAATAACTAGAAAATAATAGCTAAACACAGCAAATTGTTCCGCTAAAGGACCATTTTTAAATATCAAAAGGCAAGGGCAACAAATTAACAAAAACAGAGCCAACCCGGCAGCAATCCGACTATCCAAAACCAAATTGAAAGACACGATACCATAAAACAAAACCAGCAAATTTAATAAACTAGTCTGTAAATATACAGCCCAAGCAAAAATCAGAACACTAAGTAATAAAATAATCCTTTCTGACCAGCTCAGACTTTTCAATTTTTGTAGTAAATTTTTTAGATAATTTAAAACTTTTTTAACAATACTTTTTTCTCTTTTCCGAAAGATAACAAAAAGAATAAAAATCAAAGCTGAACCATAAAATAAAAACCAATTCACCAAAATACCTATTTGGTGATTAAAAATTGTTAATAACCAAAAAATAAAATAAAAAAATAAAATATAAGGAATTATCATTTCCAAATCATGTAAAAAATGCTTAACTACTTCTCTATTTTTAAATTTTTTCAGCATATTTATTATTTTTTATCACTAACTTTAAATACAAATAATCTAGGAGTCTCTAAAAAAATCATCAAACTTCCCTGTTTAACCATCGCTTCCAATCTTGTCTGATAAGTTGGATAATCTATCTCTTTAGCTAGAACAAGATAACCAATATTTTCATTTTTTATTGTCTCCAATAGTTTATCACTATTTTTGTCTAAAACCCAATCACTAATCCCACTTTCCACGCCACTCGAAGGCTGATCATAAATTCCTCCCCACTCCATATTACCGCCACTAATTACCGGACAACTAAAAAAAACCGAGGCCGGATTAGCGACTATCCTACCAATCCAATTAAAACTCATATACAAATGCCAAGGAAAAAATAAAACCTTGGTTTGACAATTACTATCTTTAACTATTTTTTGATCAACCTGGTACCAATCCGCTGGATAATTAGTTGACACAACTTGTCCATTTAATCCCCAAAACAATAACCACGCTTGCATAATAATTACTCCAGCCAAAAATACACCCAAAGCAAATCTGTGCGTCTGTATAAATTTTTTAGAAGATAAATGCCAAACGCCAAGACCCAAATAAATAAAATATACCAGCACCAAAACTGCCACCCATTTTTGGGGTTCTCTCATCCCTTTATAGAAAGGCAAAAAATTATATAAAAACAAACTCACCTGGCCTGAAACTGGCGCACTAATACCAACCGCTAAAAATACAGACAATGAGCCTATAACTAACAAGCCAATTGAAAAAAATCTGGTTCTTTTTTCTTTTAAACTTAAATAAATTCCATAAATAATAAACGGAATCAGGATTAAAAAACTTTTACCCCAGTTCTCTTTAAATCTGGTTAAATCCAAATAACGAGACTGATCCTTACCCCAAAAGCCCGACATCATCAATACATTTCTATACGCTTCGGCAGGCGTATCGCCCGAAGTTTTAAAAGCTAAATAATCTTGTTTTGTAATAGCTGAAACTGCAGAACCAACTGTACCGGTTGAATGATTCAACAAAGTGGGTAATAACCAATTTATATTTAAAAAAATAAAAATACCCAATCCTGCCAAACTATATTTAAATAATTTTTTGATAACAAACTTATTTTTAAAATACCAGCAATAAAATAATATAAAAAATGGAATTATGAAAAAAATAAAATGTGGAGAAAAAAGAAAAGATAAACCAACCAATACCCAGGCCAAAATCAGATCCTCGTTTTGCTGTTTATTAAAATATTTAAATAAATAAGCCAAATTATAAATTAAAAATATGTAAGACAAAATTATCCCCCATTGACCATACATTATGCGATCATAAACAAAAGGATTGAATAGTAAAAATAAAGACAAAATAAATACTAAAGGCTGACTAATTTTTTCTGGTGAATTACCAAAAAACAATATCAATTGTTCAACTAAAATTTTCCCCGCCAATAAAACAAGGAATAAAATAAAACTTATAAATATTTTTTCTAGCCAGTCAACTGGTAATATGAAAGCTAAAATTTTAAAAAATAAATTCAACAAAAAATGATTACTTTGCCAATCCAAAATTATTTTAGGGCCCATGACAAAATCAGTGAAAAAAAGATAACCAGAACGAAAAAACCAGGGTGCGATGATTGCCAAAATCACTAATACATAGGGCCAAAATTGTTTAAGTTTGTTTATCATTTTGTTCACCATCTTTTAAAGCTAGGTTGGTTTTTCGTCGACGGTAAAAATCCCAGCCTAAATATCCCAAACAACCAATTAAAATGGTACCAGAAATAAATAAGCCAAGATAAAATAGTCTTTGCGGCCAGAATTCTACTACCACCTCCAAATCATATGACCCATCAGAATTTTTTTTGCAACTGGAATTTTGATAACAAATTTTTTCAACATCCAACAACCAACTGTTGGCATAACCATTGGCCATTAAGTGCCCAGCATTATCAGCAATCGGCTTTTTAAGCCAGGTTTCATATAAATTACCATCCGGAAGATTATTATTTTGAATTGTATCCTGAAAATTCTTAGAGATAAAATCAATCTTATACCCTTCATTATAATCCAAAACTTGTTTATTATTTTCCCATTTTTCGTGACGGATAACTTTACAATTTCCATCACCTAAATTACTAATTAATCCTTGATTTATAAAACTACCGAGTTCCTCTTTCGTCGCCTGATCATCAACATTTCCGTCTAAAATCTTATAATCACTCAACTTATCATACTCTTGCGAGTCATAATTTGAATTAATGTTTTCTAAATAGATTTTCCACCCATCATCAAAACTTTCACTAAAAATCAAGGGTACTTTACTAACGGCGTGATGAATAATCATTCTATATTCTGTAGTGTTTATTTTTTTAAATTCTAAAATTGGCCGAATCAAAGGACTTGTCGAAGTTATCAATTCTAAATTAAAATATCCAGGAACTGATTTATTAGATTGATCTTGTTCAGAAGAATAAAAAACAGTACGTATTTGATAATTGCCAACGGGGGCGACAAAATAATTATACATGGCATTTACTAAATTCATGTTGGTCGTCGATACTATATTAGTGGGGGTATAAAATTTGGGAAGAAAATTATTGTATGAATAAAGTTTAAAATCATTAATTTTCTCATTCCCTATGCAGTCTAATTTTTCAACGAATTTATTAATTACATCTTGATTGGGAAAAATTTCTTTTAATTCTGGCACATAAGGATGGGAAGGAAAATTATCATAAATATAATTATTTGAATCATAAACTACTTTGCCTACATTCAAGACAGGAAGCAATCTTTTAAAAAAAACAAGCGAAGGATCTTTAAAAGAATCCCCAAGTAAATTTTTGAATAAACCAAAAGAATAAAAACTATTAAAATCATTTTTTCCCGCCAGGATGGCAATGCTAGAAGGACCCATATAAGCTCCTCCATTTTCACCTTGTAGGACCTGATACTCTTCATTAGTAAAAGGTAGGCTTAAATACTTTGCTTCTAACTTTTTATCTTTGATTTTGTCAATAAAATTCAAATAATCTTTATTCATTTCAATAGATGATTTTACACCTTTAGATAGCCATAAAGGAAAATTTACTATCATTCCAGATAATAAAGGCCAAGAATTAAATGCCATCAAAAAGACAACAAATGCCAATAAGATGCTTTTAACTAATCTAAATTTTATCCAGTCCAATAAATAATATAAAGAAGTTCCTAACAGTAAGGCATAAAAAAATACAAAAATCACATTGAATTTAGTATAAAAACTACGAAACATGGCAAAACCAGGTACTGAAAAAAGCTTCTTGTAAACTTCCACTACAGACGGATTAATATTGGCTGTCATCAAAAGCAATAAGAGCAAAAAAATTCCCATCATACTTAAATAAATTAATCTCTCTTCTCTCTTTCCTTTTGCCTTTATTAATATAAAACCAGCGATAATAATCAATATATAAATAAAAAATAAATATTGATATTTTATACCATAATCAAAGTAAGTATTCTTTGCGGCATGATCAAATATAATTGATATAAGATATTGTGGCTGATTGGAAATATTATCAACCAACTTCACGTAGGGTTGCACAGCCAAAAAGTATCCTAACCCTCGATCGAATCGCCCTTCATCGCTAAATATTAACTGATGTTCTGCGCTAGAGCTATTTATAATGTTCCTGGCTGTAGGTAAAAATTGAAAAGACTGTATTAATAAAAACAAAATTAAAAATAAAAACAGACCTTTAAAAAATAGAATGCTCTTCTTAAATATCAAGGAATACAAAAAGAGAAACAAAAAAGCAAAGGGGAAAAAAGCAAAAAACATCGGGGAGGTAGCAAAACTAAAGTTCACTGAAAAAATCAAGGTGATTATTGCGGAAAAAATAATAAATTTAAAA
>CAILTG010000010.1 GCA_903837125.1 Candidatus Magasanikiibacteriota bacterium
CATAATTTTTAATTATTCTTTATACAACAAACAAAAATACTTTATATTTAATAATTTAAACTATTAGCTGTAATAATAATTATAAAGAATACAACATAGAATGTTTTGTGTTATTCAAATTATTTTTTATAAAATTAAAAGGTTCTTATGGCTCGGACACAGAGGTAATGTCCTGAATTTCCGGCACTAAAGGTATGATCATTATAATACCTATATGCTTGACCTCGATCTGATTCAGTTGAACTCCAATATGCACAATCCCAAGTCAAATCTCCATAACCTAATAAATGCAAGGAATGTATTTTAGCTAATTCATCCAAGCTAGGCAAAAACCAATCTTTATAACCGCCTCCTTCAAATTGTCTGGCTGCTCCTGCTGCGTAACTATTGATATCCAAGTCGCTAAATGCCGTAATTATTTTTTTAGTATTTTCTAAACCTGTCCCTAGTGTTTGGCCTGTGGCATATGTATCTCTATATATCCCCCAAGGGATATGAGTACTTTGATCAGTGGTAGCGACGATGATTCCATGATAAACACCCTGTTCATAACCAGGATCACCAGGTTGCAACACGTATGCCAAAAATCCTCCTTGATATGTTGAACCTAAACTAGGTGGTGGCGTTGGAGGAGAAGCACAAATATCCCCCGGTTTTGCTACACAATCCCCTGGTCTAATAGAACTAACTGTTCCTCCCAAACAATAATTTATATTATAACCAGAACCAGAGCTTATTCTAAAATAATCATAGCTACTAGATGCACATGTTCCATCCAAATTGTTTGGAGCTGTGGGAATCTTCGCCATGTAAGTTTGACCATTGGCTGTCATTGGTAGGCCAGATGTTGCGTAAGTCGGATATGAACCATTATCAGTAAAATATAATTCCAAAGCCGATTGCATCTGTCTAATATCCGATATTCTCTTGGCATCCCGACTCTTACTTCGAGCAGAACTCAAAGCAACCGTCGCCAAAGTCGCCAAAATACCAATGATGACAATCACGACAAGAAGTTCGATGAGAGTAAAAGCACGTTTCATTTTTAATTATTTAATTTAATATTAACAATATTATAGCACGATTAGGTAGTTTCTCCAAAAAAAATTTTCATCCACAAAAAAAACGCGTCCAACCGCGTTTTTACCAGATATCAAATCATTTATAATCCTTTCAAATTCTGTGCTAGGTAGGTAAATTCTAAAAAATATTTCTGCCACTGCTCGTCAGTGGATCGATAAATATTATCGCCAAAACTATCGACAAACATTTCTCTGGCCCGAGCCACCTCTTTTAATCTTTGGCTATTTTTTGAATCTGAAAAAGTTAAATCGAATAATTCCAAGGCTCGAACAAAAGCTAGCAATGAATATTCTTGATTGCCTTTTTTTCTCCAATTCAAAGCTCTAATTACTTCACTACCAATATTTGCCAATTGCTCAACCAGAGATAATTTAAACCAAGCACCATCGGCTTGTTGTGTGTGTTGATTATTCATCTTTAACTAATTTATTTACAATTTGTTTAATTTTTTTTTGGATGTCAGTGTCATCAACAGAACGACTGCGATTGTTTTGCGACGGGCGCAAATTAATCATTGAATCAAATTCGATAAAATCATCACCAATTAAATCAGGATATAAATTGATCCCCCAAACATTTTCCTGCTTTGAGCCATGGGCCAATAAAAATGCTTCCTCGTCCGAATGCAAATCAGCATCAATGGCCATTACCCCCAATTCAACATCAACCACAGCTTTAACCAAATTGCCAAACATTTTAGTCGACAACTCTTTTAATTCGGCAATTGTAATTTTGTCATTAATAATTTTCATATATTTTTACTATGTAACTTTTTGGGGTCAGGTCTTGAATTTA
>CAILTG010000011.1 GCA_903837125.1 Candidatus Magasanikiibacteriota bacterium
AAATAGATTATTTTTTATTAGTATTATTATAACATATTTTTTAATTTGACACACTAGGCTTGTATTTATTTAAAATACTCTTATAATAATCTAAAAGTTATTAACATTTAATCAACAGGTAGACGGTTTATCTTTATAGATAAGGTGTTATACTATACAGACGTTTTAAAATTTAAATATCTATGGATAATGAGCAACTATGGCAAGCCGTTTTAGGTGAGATAGAAGTTAGTGTTTCTAAGGCTAATTTTACCACCTGGTTTAAAAATACCTTCATTGGTTCTTTCGAGAACAATGCTGTTATTGTTTGCGTGCCAAATATTTTTACAAAAGCTTGGTTAGAAAAAAAATATTGCCAAGAAATTATTACTGCTTTAAAAAACATTACCAAAGAAAAAGACATTACCTTGCTTTATAAAATTGAAACCAGAAAACCAACCTTTACTAAAGAGGTTATACGAGAAAAATCAGAAGACGGCGAAACAACTATTAAAACAATTAACACTCCAGTAACTTTTAAAATTTCTAATGTTAACAAATTTGGCCTCAACAATAAATACATTTTTAGTAATTTTATTGTCGGTAAAAATAACGAATTAGCGCATGCCGCCTGCCAAGCTGTAGCGGCTAATCCAGGCCAAACCTATAATCCACTGGTTCTCTATGGTGGTGTTGGTTTGGGTAAAACCCACTTACTACAAGCTATTGGCAATGAACTTGCGAAAACTACTGAGCGAATTCTTTATGTTACTTCTGAAAAATTTTGTAATGATTATATTAATGAAGTACAAAGTGGTCGTGCCAAGTTTCTCAAAGAAAAATATCGCAACATTGATTTACTATTAATTGACGATATTCAGTTTTTAGGCGGTAAAGATGGCACCCAAGAAGAGTTTTTTCACACCTTTAATGAACTTCACCAAAATAATAAACAAATTGTCGTCACTTGTGATCGCCCCCTTAAAGCGATTCCGGCCTTAGAAAAACGTTTATTATCAAGATTAGAGTGGGGGATGGTGGCTGATATTACTATGCCAAACTATGAAACCAGAATGGCAATTTTAAAAAATAAATGCCAAGAAAAGAATTATTTACTGGCCGAAAAGATTATTCATTATATTGCTACTAATGCCGAAACCAATGTCCGCGAACTTGAGGGTGTGCTTACAAAATTAATAACTTATTTTGAATTTAACAACTTAGTCCCAACTCTTGAGGAAACAAAACGTATTTTAATTGACAATTTTTCTAGTTTTCAAGAATCTTCATTGTCCGCTAAAAACGTCCTTGATGCTGTAAGTAAGTTTTATTCTATTACTAATAAAGATATTGTCAGCCAAAGCCGCAAGAAAGAGTTAGTAAAACCGCGCCAAGTGGTGATGTATTTATTACGCGAGGAAATAAGCATGTCTTTTCCAACTATTGGTCAAGAGCTTGGTGGACGTGATCATACGACTGCTATTCACGCTTGCAAAAAAATAGCCAAAGAGATTATTGAGAAAGAAAGAATGGCCCAAGAAATTAATTCTATTAGACAATTAATCAAGAATTACGGTGGATAAAGTCGGGATAACTTGTGAGTTAAAGTCTAATGAGATGTGGGTAAAAAAGTGGATAAAGTTATCCCCAAATTTATACCACTAAGTCTTACAGCTTTACCCACAAAATAAATTTTAGGAAGACCCTGAATTCAAAACTCCAAACTCGCTTTTCCACTTCTTCCACAGGCCTTATTATTACTATTAATTTATAATTAAGAATATATGAAAATAACCGTCTTACAAAAAAATCTCAAACAAGGAATTTTTGTAACTAGCTCTATAACAGGTAAAAATACAAATCTTCCTATTCTTAATAATTTAATGTTGAGCGCTATTGATGGTGCTATTAAATTATCAGCAACTGATTTGGAAGTTGGAGTTAGTACTTTAGTCCGAGGTAAAATTGATGAGGATGGTACAATTACCGCTGACGCTAAAATTTTAGCCGGCTATATTAATCTTCTGCCGAATAATAAAATTGATATAAGTACTAATGAGACAGAATTACAATTAGAAACTGAAGGATATAAGACAAAGATTAAGGGAGAACTGGCTGATGATTATCCATTAATTCCTGAATTAGAAAAAGACTATTATTACCAGGTGAAAATTAATGACTTCAAGCAGGCGATTAGTTCTGTGGTTTTTGCGGTCATGTTTAATGAAAACCGTTTAGCGCTCTCAGGCGTCCTGTTTGACATTAATAACGACACACTGGTGATGGCTGGCACCGACAGTTATCGTCTAGCTGAGCGATCAGTAAAAATCACTTCTAATATCCCAGAAGGGGAGAATTCCAAGCGGATTATTATTCCTATAAAAACTCTACAGGAATTGAATAGAATTATTTCAGGTGATTTTAGTGATAATAAAGACGTGGAAGATATTAAAATTTACATTACCGAGAATCAAATCGCCTTTAGCTTTGATAGTATTGAATTAGTATCTAGACTAATTGACGAACAATACCCTGATTATAAACAAATTATCCCCACCCAGTTTAAATCCTCTTGCATTGTAGACCGCGAACAGTTGATTAGAGCAGTCAAAGCTTCGGCATTATTCTCTAAAACAGGTGTAAATGACGTAAATTTAGACTTAATTGCTGAAAAGAAGGGTTTAATAGTCTCCGCAGTCAGTAGTCAGGCCGGTGAAAATGTCACTAATATTGAGACGAAGGTAGAAGGTGTGGATAATGGGGTAGTTATCAACTATAAATACCTAATCGACGGCTTAAATAATTTGAATTCGGATATGGTCAAAATTGAATTAGTCGACGGCGCCACCCCTTGTCTCCTGAGACCGGTCGGCGACGACAGTTACCTCTACATAATAATGCCTATTAAGAAATAGAAATCATTAATAGACCTCTGCTTGGAGGTCTATTTTAAAATTCCCCTCTTGAGAGGGGTGCCCGGAGGACGGGGTATGTCGTCTATTTTCCTATGGTCAATTAAATAAATGATTGGGTTGTTACGCCGACATACCCCGTCACCCTAACGGGCGCCACCCCTCTGAAGAGGGGAATATCTACGTATACATTATAATGTATACATAAAAAATATATGACAAAAGTGGTGGTGGGAATAATTAAAAAAGAAAATTCTTATTTGCTAGTTAGTTCAAAAAAAGATTTTGGTAAATATTCTGGTTTTTATTATCCAGTTGGTGGGCATGTTGAAGGTGGTGAGAGTGAAGAAGATGCTCTGCGAAGAGAGATTAACGAAGAGGTGGGTTTAAAAGTGGTTAGCTTAAAAAAAATCACCGAAACAGAAAGTGATATAGAAAATCAAACCACTTCATGGTATGATTGTGAGGTGAAAGATTACAATTTTAAAATCAATCAAGAGGAAATAGCTGATGTAAAATTTTTCACCAAAGAAGAAATGAAAAAAATAAATCTTTGGCCGGCAACACAAAAATTTTTTGAGAAATTTATTTTATGAAAGTTGAAAATTTTTTAAATAAAATCAAAAAAGAATTTCCAAAATTAAAATGGAATA
>CAILTG010000012.1 GCA_903837125.1 Candidatus Magasanikiibacteriota bacterium
GTATTTTTTTCAATATATTTTTTTAAATATTTATTTATTTTTTTGTCATAGGGTAAGGTTCTTTCATTGAAATCCAACAAAAGATACCCCAAACCCGCCCGGCCTTCTAGGGGCGGGTTGTAGGGTTTCATTTTTATTATATTGTCATTGATTAAGTTTTTCATATTATTTGCGAATTTTAAGGGCAGCGCTATGGGCGAATAATCCTTCACTCAGAGCCATAATTATGGCCGGTTTGGAAATTGCCTTAAATCCAGTTTTATTTATTTTTTGAATTTGGATCATTTTGCCAAATGACTCTACCGAAAGAGCTGAAAAAGTTTTGGCAAAGCCGCTAGTGGGTAAAGTGTGGTTTGCACCAGTAACATAGTCGCCTAGTGGTTCTGAAGAATATGGTCCCAAAAAAATGGAACCAGCATTATTAATTTTGTTTTTGATTTGGTTCTTATTTTTGGTAATGATTTCTAAGTGTTCGGGGGCGTATTCATTAGCAATTTTTATAGCTTCTTGCCAGTTTTTCACAATGATTATAAAACTTTTTTGGTAAGCTTGGCGGACGATTGCTTGCCGGCTGGTAGTTTTTAATTGTTGCCATAGTTCTTTTTTTACTTGATTAGCCAGAGTTTTTGAATTAGTGATTAAAATTGACTGTGAATCTTGGCCATGTTCAAGTTGAGACAGTAAATCTGCTGCGAGCCATTTTGAATTTGCTTTTGTATCAGCCAAAATCATAATCTCTGATGGCCCAGCTGGCATGTCAATATCAACTTCACCATAGACCAATATTTTAGCGGTGGTAACGTATTGGTTTCCTGGGCCAAATATTTTGTAGACTTTTGGGACGCTCTTAGTACCATAGGCCATGGCGGCAATGGCTTGCGCACCGCCAATTTTATAGATATCTGTAACACCACAAATGTCAGCAGCCACGAGTACTGCTGGGTTGCATTTACCTTGTTTATCTGGCGGACTGCAAATAATAATTTTTTTACAACCGGCAATTTGTGCCGGAATTGCCAGCATGAGAACTGAAGATGGATAAGCGGCAGTACCTCCTGGTACATAGAGTCCAACTTTTTCAATTGGTCTGAATTCTCGCCAAACCTTAACATCCCTGGCAGTTTCAATGATTTTTTCTTTTTTTCGTAATGTAGTTTTTTGAAATTTTTCAATATTTGTTTTAGCAAAAATTAAAGCTTTAGTTAATTGTTTGTCAACTTGTTTGTAAGCCTGTATTATTTCATATTTTTTAACCTTAAGACTAGACAGATTTACACCGTCAAATTTATTGCTGTAATAAAATAGTGCCTGATCGCCAGTTTTTTTTACCGTTGTCAAAATTTCTGTTACTCTCATTTTTACTAGGTCAGATTGGCTTTGTTGGCGGCGGAGGTATTTTAAGATTTGGCTAATATTAGTTTTTTGGGTATTAAGGATTTGCATATAATTTGATTTAAAAAATTAGGGCTTTGCTTGTTTTTTATGAGAACCGCTTGGGAATTTAGTAAAGTGGCGAGTATTGTTAAATTGTTTTCTTTTAGAGTTTGGCCAGTTTGGGTTATGTCTATCACAGCGTCGGCTAGTCCCAAAGCAGGGGCAATTTCTATTGATCCAGATAAGGTTATAATTTCCGCATTTAGATTATTTTTTTTAAGGAATTTTTTCGTTAGATTCGGATAGCTGGTGGCTAGACGTTTATTTTGCAGATCATTAAGGGATTTGATTTTAGAATTTTTAGGAACAGCTAGAACCAATGAACATTGTCCGAAGTTTAATTTTTTTACTATAGTTATTGGTTTATTTTGTTCGTAAAGCACGTCTTCGCCCACAATTCCAAAGTCTGTCCAGCCTTGTTTAACATATTCAGGAATGTCGTCATCACGTAGAAGGACAATGTCTAGCTGGCAATTATTGCAAGGATTAAGAATTTTTTTTGTTAAAGTGAATTCTAAACCCCAGTCGCGTAAGAGACTTTCACTTCCTGCAAATAATTTTCCATTTTTTTGAATAGCAATTTTTAAATTATTCATAATAAAAAAATCGCTAACTAAGCGATTTTTTGTCCAAAACAGTCTGCCTCATTGGCAGATTATTTTGGACAGGTTAAATGATGATTAAATTGTTGGTTGGTCAATAGATTCATATTGTATCAATGTATTAATACATTAACACAGATGAAAAATTATGTCAAACAGGGCTGTGGATAAATCTCCACATATAAATTTAGCTGTGGTGGCGAAATTATTTCTTCAAATTTTCCAAAGCCGTTTTATAACCACCTTCTCCATGATTGAGCCAGAAGGCAATTCTGGTTACGGTAGTGGTGCTCATACCTGTTTTTTCAGAGATTTCTCGATAGGATAAATTTTGATTAAGCATTTCTACAACTTCCCAACGGTTAGACATTTCTTCCAATTCTTCTAAAGTACATAAATCACGCAAGAAGTTAGAAATTTCATGGGCGTTTTTTAGAGACGAAAAAGCTTTGGCTAGGTTTTTTAGTTTATGGTTTTTCCAGTTCATAAAGCATCGATTTAGACTGATTTAAATAGATTATAACGATTTTAGATTTTGTGAGTTAATGATTAGTAATGCAGGCAAGAGCCAAAATAAAATTGCCAGGTCATTTTTAATGTAAGGAGAATCAACAAGACCCATTATTAATATAGTTAGCATTGAAGCACCCAGATAAATGGAAAAATTTGGAAATTTGAAATTGGAAATTAGGATTTTGAAATAACAGTAAATTATGGCAATAAAAGAAATTAAACCTAATAAACCCAAATTAACATACATAGTAAGTAGTATATTATGTGGATGGTGAAAGATTTCAATATTTTCGCCATTAACTTTTTGGTGGTAGGAGACAATTTTTTGTTCATAAGAAGCTAAACCAGCGCCAACAATTGGTTGGTCTTCTAGAAATTTAATTGTTTCTTTCCAAATGCCAATGCGAATTTGGCCAGAGCGATCCTGGAGAAGTAGTTCTTGCTTGATGCCAGAGAGGCTAGAAAAGTTTAAAAGGCTGGAAAAGCAAATGGCACTGATAATAATGGTTGGCCAGCGGGTTTTTTTAGATAGTAATAAGAGAAAACCAATGCCGGCGGTGAGTCCAACGAGGGCGCCAGTAGATTTAGAATAAATAATAGCTAGGAATGAAGAAACAAGAAACA
>CAILTG010000013.1 GCA_903837125.1 Candidatus Magasanikiibacteriota bacterium
GGATTCAGCAATTTATACTAATATCTATATAATTTCCTATAATCAAGATCCTGATCCAGGCACGACTGATATTTTTGGACAATTATTAACTTATTGGAAATTTAATGTGACTTTATCCGATGCTACGGGTAATGGGATTTGTTTGCCAAATAAAAATGTCAATTGTGATGATAAGAAATTATGTACCAACGGTGATGTGTGTGTTAATGGTGGCTGTGTTCATTATTGTTTGTTGACTAGCGATTGTTCTGCCAAACAATATTGTAATAGTGTTAAGGCTAGGTTAATTCGTGATGTTAAACGTATGGCGGATTTACACGAAGTAAATTTGGCTATTAATCAATATTTTAAAAATAATAAAACTTATCCAACTTTAAAATCTGGTACTTATTTGCCAGGGAAATCAATCTCCGTTTGGCCTAGTTGGCAGGATACACTGGCCAAAGATTTGAGTATTAAATTACCAGTCGATCCGGTTAATAAATTAGGTGTTTGTGGTGGTTTTGATACAATTACTTGTTGGAGTGAACAGATTAAAAAATTTGCCACTGATTTTACTCTACCTAATATTTTACCGAGTGGTAGCTTAGCGTATGTTTATCAGTGGTTAAAAGCTGACAAAAACTTTCAACTCTGCACAAATTATGAAACCAATTTTAAGGGTTTAGATGAAGTGAATCGTTGTGATGCTTATAAAAACATTGATCGCTCTGCTAGTCCTGTAATCACCTTTGGAGCAGACGACCTAAGCCAAAACGAAGGACCGTTTGAGGCTTATTTTCGTATTGACTCTAAATATGATATAGCTAAAAATGGTATCACTATTGACCCGATTGATCCAGCTGAATGGAGAGGTTGGATGCCAAATTGGAATTTTGCCCCTCATAGTATTTTGTGGTATACCGCAACAGCCGATGATAATGTCAAAAAATTAAGCGCTAATAAGGTTACTTTGAATGAAAATAGTCCTTATGCTTTTTATACTTTTCGGGTGACAGCTAAAGATGTGAACGGTAATGTGGGAACAACAATTGCTAAAATCAGAATTTGCAATCCAAAAAATTGTGAACCTTTAAATTGTGGCCAAATGTCAGACAACTGTGGAAGTATTTTAGTTTGTGGTGACTGTGCTAATGGCAAAACATGTAATAATTCTACCAATACTTGTCAATAGTAAATTAATAACTGAATCTATGGCGCTTCTCTTACGACAATTGGTAATTCATAAGGTTTTTATAAGATATTTTATTTCAGGACTGGTGGTTTCGGTTGCTGAATTAACATTTTTTGCTTTTCTAATCTATACTTTGGATGTTAGTTATCTATTGGCCAGTACAATAATTTTTTTGTTTGGATTAGTAGCTTCGTTTGTGTTAAGAAAAATCTGGGTTTTTTCCCATAAAAGTTTGTATCCCGGTTTTAAACAATTAATGATTTATAGTCTAATTTTTTGTGTTAGCCTTGGTTTAAATTTACTCTTAATGTATATTTTGGTTGATAAATTATCAATAACTGAATTGTTAGCACAAGTTATTTCCATGTTTTTGATAGGATTTTTTAATTATACTGCCAATAAGACAATTACCTTTAAAAAACTACCAACCAAGGAATTAACCCTGACTCACTACATCGCAGAACGCAAAGCACATATTACAAATTAGGACGTGGTAGGTGGTATATGAAGTTGAATTTCTATTTTGTCTGTGGTATGATTAAATCATGAAAAAAACACTACAAAATGAAATAATTGGCAATAATTTAGCATTGGAATTTATTGAAAGATTAGCCATTTCAGGACGAAATAACTATTTGTCTGGTAGCTATATTTTAACTGGTCATGATGAGGTGGTAAATTTTAGGATTGCTCAATGGTTTTTTAAAAGTTTGGCCTGTCTGGATGATAATTCCGCACCTTGTGAAGAATGTTTAAATTGTCACCAATTAAATAACGGCGTATTTCCTGATTTTTATCACATTAAATTAGAAGAAGGCAAACAAAATATCAGCATTGACCAAATTAAAGACATGATAAGCCGTCTAAGTTTAAGTTCTTTTTCAAATAATTATCGTTTCGTGTTAATTGAAGATGCAGAGACAATGAGTATCTCAGCTTCTAATAGCTTATTAAAAACTCTTGAGGAGCCTGGTGCCAGAATTATAATCATGCTGTTAGTTTCTGATTTGAGTTCTTTGCCTTCAACAATTGCCTCTCGAAGTCAGATTATTAATTTAAAATATGTTTCCAGTGATTTGTTATATGATTATTTATCAAAACAGGGGGGTTTGAAACGAAGTTTGGCGAAATCAATTTCTAGATTAGCTTTAGGTAAATTTGGTTTGGCTCAATCTTATTTAAATAATGAACAAGAATATAATCGACGAGTTGAATTAGCTGA
>CAILTG010000014.1 GCA_903837125.1 Candidatus Magasanikiibacteriota bacterium
AATAATTTTAGCAACCGTTATTGTTAGTTTGGTTTCATTGTTGGGGCTTTTGGTTTTAGCGCGCCAAGAATGGTCACATTTTTTATTATCAAAGGTTTTGGCAGCGGCAGCTGGAGCGCTTTTGGCATCTGTCTTTTTAAATTTATTGCCTGAGATATTTGTGGGTGCAGAGATCGGAACCATAAAAAATTTGTCAGCTATTATTTTGATAACTATTTTGGTTTTGGTAACTCTGGAACAAATGTTGTCTTGGCATCATTGTCAGCATCATGAATGTGAACTCGATCATGGGCATAATCATTTGGTGACTAGCAAATCGACAGCTTACTCGATATTAATCGGCGACAGTCTACATAATCTGGTTGATGGTATGGTTATTGCCAGTGCCTTCATGGCTAGCCCAACTTTAGGTTGGGTAGCGACTTTGGCGATTGTACTTCACGAGGTGCCTCATGAGATTGGTGATTTTGGAATTTTAATTTCTTCTGGATTTAGTAAATTTAAAGCAGCGATGTTGAATCTTATGTCAGCTTTGTTTGCAGTAGCAGGGGCGCTCGCTACATTTTATTTTGCGCAAGTGGTGGCTTATCGACAAGTTTTTATTGCCATCGCTATTGGTAGCTTTGTTTACGTCGCTTTGTCGGATATTTTACCGGAGTTACAAAATCACACCAAAAAGAAATTGTGGCCGATTATTGTGTCATTGTTTGTTGGTGTAATGATAATTTGGTTGGTGGGAGTGGTGTTGCCGGAGATAGGGTAAAAAAAATATGGGACTGTACAGAAAAGTGTGTCTGGCCAGAAATTCTCCTCTTGAGAGGAGTACCCGCTAGGGGGAGGTGTGGAGTCTACTCTGAAAAAGAATTTTAAAATAATACATGGCGATTACCCACGACCACACCCCGCCACCTTCGGTGTCACCCCTCTCAAGAGGGGAATTTATTTTTTTAAAATTAAAAATCCCAGTTCTGATGAACTGGGATTTTTGATTTTTGTAAATCAAATTATTTTTTGGTTTTTAATATTATTATTTTGCCGGTGTTTATACTCTTTAATTGTGCCTTAACATTGAAATCTCCTTTGGGAGTTGTTGGCCCAAGAAATATTGCATAATCGGTAGAGTAGCCCGGTTCTAACACTTCGGTTTTGAATAGTTTAGCCCAATCATTCGGTGTAAAATTGGCTTTGAATTCATTACCGTCGGTGTCGTGTAAATTCGCTTCTAAGAAAAATGAATTGTCATTCGGAGCGAATGAGAAAGTTTCTTCAGTTAGATTCCGGATACTTATTTTCAAAGAATCATCTTTGATAATGGCGGATATATCTAGTTTGCTGGCGCTAAAACTTTTTGTTGTCGAGGCTTGAGCGTCTTTACTGTAAGAATTTAACGAAACTATCGTTAATAATGCGATTAAGATAATGATTTTTTTCATTACTAAAATTCCTTAAATATAGGTTGTAAAAATAACAATCAATATTTATAGCATATATTTATATAAATGTCAAGGCTTTTATGGATTTTGGCTTTATATTAGAGATAAATTGGTTATTTTAAAATATTTTTCCCTCGGGGCCTTACA
>CAILTG010000015.1 GCA_903837125.1 Candidatus Magasanikiibacteriota bacterium
CAAACCAATTTTTAAATTATTCAAATTATTTTTCATAATTTCAAAAAAAGTAACCCTGTTATTCATTTCATCTTTGGTGACATTATGCGCCGCATCCAGTAAAAGCATCTTCGCACCGGTTTCTGACGCTATGGTTTCAGCAATTTTAGGAGAGGTTAGCTCTTCATAAAAAACATACTTAATTTTATCTTGATTAATTTGTTTAACTAAATCGATCAAATCTTGTGCGGTGGGTTCAGAATCTGGAGACACCCCTTGCGCGGCAAAATAATTTAATCCATATCTTTTTGCCAAATAACCAAAGGCATAGTGACCGCCATAAACAATTTTACGATTACGACAAGACGCTAGAGCCATTTTATAATTATTGTCTAAATCGCTCAAATTTTGGCTATAATTCTCCAAACGTGCTAAAAAATAGCTACTGTCCTGTGGACTTTTCTTTATTAACGCTTGAGCAATATGATTCACCATAATTTTAGCATTATCAAAATCTAGCCAAACATGCGGATCTAGAGAACCTGCTGGTTCATCTTGATCGTGAAAAACTCCTGCTATCATATTAATCCCCTCACTATCATCAACAATAATTAATTTTTTATTATCTACACCCGTTATAATATCTTGTGCCCAAGGTTCCATAAACTTTCCTGTATAGATAAAAATATCAGCTTCGTTTATTTTCACAATATCACTCGGCTTAGGTTCGTACGAATGGGCGTCTACTCCCGGTGGCAAAAGTAAAACCACGTCTACTTTATTACCGCCAATATTTTTTGCCATATCATAAAGTGGAAATAATGTGGTAATCACCTTAATCTTCCCGTAATCAACCGTATCCCGATTAGTATTCCTAAACCAAAAAACTGCTGCAATTACAAAAATTAACAAACCAACAAAAAACACTGTCACTAATAACTTACTTTTCATAAAAAACAAAGCTGCTACCTAACTTCTTTTTTTAATTATAGATAACTTATCCGATTTTCTAATTTTTGTTTCTAAACCAATCGTAATGATATCGCCTTTTTTCGCCATCTTCTGTGGCTTGCCATTAACAAATAAACTTAAAACCTTAGCTTGAACAAAACCCGTGACTGGACCAGTTATCATTATATCATCATTTAGCTTTAATTCGCCAGAATTTAAATAAAACTCCGCCACTTTGATTTTAGGAAAATAATGATTGGCCGTACCCACAAATTCTTTTTCTTGGGTAGCTTGCGAACCATACGACCCACTCCACTCGCCCAATTTATTTCCTAAATAATAGCCGCCTTCCCAAAGCCCGCGGTTAAAAACAGTTTTTAATAGTTCACTCCATTTTAAAATTTTATCTTTTTTATAATCATCACCCAAAATACTATTCAGTGCTTCTTTGTATACTTTAACGACAGTATGCACATAGTCGGCCGAACGTCCGCGCCCTTCAATTTTTAAAACCGCCACGCCGCTTTTAATTATTTGATCCAAAACAGTAATGGTGGACAGATCTTTTGGTGACATTATATATTCGTTATCAACCACAAGTTCTGCGCCAGTGTCTGCATCTATTACTTTGTATTTACGACGACACACTTGAAAACAATCGCCACGATTAGCTGAATGATTGTATAACGCTAAACTCATCTGACATTTACCAGCGATGCCAACACACAATGCACCATGCACAAACAACTCAAACCGAATTGGTTTTTTGTTTGGCCCTAGTATTTTTTCTTTTTTACTACGAACGATTATTTTTTTAATTTGTTCCAAAGTCAACTCGCGTGCTAAAACAATTACTTCGGCGTACTTGGCAAAAAATTTTACTGCTTCAAAATTGGAAACATTGGCTTGGGTAGAAATATGCACTTTCAAACCAATGGAGTGAGCAAAAACTATTATCGCCAAATCGCTCACAATTACTGCATCTATCCCTAATTTTTTGGCACGTACACAAATCTTTTTTATCTCTTTTAGATCCTCGTCATACATTAAAATATTAAGCGCCAGATATGCTTTTACGTTATTTTTATGACAAATTTTAATAACTTTGGACAAATCCGATAACTGAAAATTAGCTGCTGCCCGTGCCCGCATATTTAATTTGCCAATGCCAAAATATACCGAATCAGCGCCCGCTTGAATGGCAGTGACCAAAGTTTCAAACGATCCGGCCGGAGCCATGATTTCAATTGTTTGTTCTGTTTTCATTGCTCCATACTAACAAAAAACACGGTTAAAATCAACCGTGCCTAATCGGAAACTCAAAACTCTAAAAATGCTTGTTTATTAACCGTTTTAAAACCAAAGTAAACCCAAAAAAACTATGTAAAGAATTTTTTACAATTTCTACCCGATCACCACCTTTTAAATTATTTTTAAACCAACTGGCCATGACTTTGGCTGGACGATCGCCATATTCATCGTTTTCGGCCAACACCGCTAAAACCGGAACATTAACTTTTTTTAATAATTTTGGATTTTTGTTTGTTGCGTAAGTAAAAATCTCTTCAACACTGTCTGGAGTATATAAACTAACGAAACGAGAGGCGCTAATTATAAACGGCCAGACACTTGTTTTAAATAGCTCGTCGCCCTTGTCTTGTTTAATTAATTTATTTGCTAAATCCAAATCTTTTTTATAAAGTTTTTTATCAATCGTGGCGATTGTACTTGAATAATCACTAATTGGTGCGAGTAAAACCGCGCCCTTAACCAAATTATTTTTCTTATGTGATAGATAATAGAC
>CAILTG010000016.1 GCA_903837125.1 Candidatus Magasanikiibacteriota bacterium
AAAAATTTTTCACTACACTCGGAATTATATTGTTTATGTCTAAATATACTGTCCAAGATGAATACCCGGTAATTTGTGTGGATGTAATTGTTTTTAATAATGAAAACGAGATTTTGTTAACCAGAAGGGCAATTGAACCACAGAAAGGAAAATGGAGTATCATTGGTAAACGGATTAAACCAACTGATGATAGTATAGAAGCATCGGTAAAAAGAGGTGTTGTAGAAGAAACCTGTTTGGTTGTAGAAATAGAAAATTTAGTAGATGTGATTGGCGACCCTAAAGCACAATCATTGGCCGATCCTAGATTTTATGTGGTACAGGTGTTGTATACAGCTAAAGTTGTGGCTGGCCAAATTCAGATTACTCCAGAGGCTGATGAATTTAAGTGGGTTAATTTAGACGAAGCTTTAAAAGAGAATTTAGCTTTCAATCATCACCAGTTGTTGAAAATTTTTAAGTCAAAAAAGGAGAATAATGCGTTAATACCTGTCGAGCGTTCTAAATATACAGAAATGTATGGATTAGAAATGAGTTATAGTCAGAATTTATATCCACGTTTGGCAGTGGATTCAATAATTTTGAATGATCATAATGAAATTTTGTTAGCCCGTCGTTCTCAGTGGCCCTACGTGGGATGTTGGGATTTTCCCGGCGGTCATATTTACGTTAATGAAACAATAGCTGAATGTCAAAAACGCGAGGTAATGGAAGAATTGGGTGTGGAAGCTGAACCAGGAAAATTATTTCATGTTTATGCAGATAAAGGGCAAAGTCCTAAGTTTATGGATGTAGCAGTTTTTTATTTTGCAAAAATAAATAGTACTGATTTTGTAAAAAATATTGAAATGGATGATTTTGCTTTTTTTCCATTAAATAAATTGCCGGAAAAAATTGTTTATCATCATGACCGGGCATTAACAGATCTACGGAAATATCTAAATTTATAATTTTATATTACTTTATGATTTTATTAGTTTGTGGGGGAGCGGGATTTATTGGTAGCAATTTTATTCATTATCTGCTGAAAAAATATCCAGAATACAAACTGGTTAATTTTGACAAACTTACTTATGCTGGGAATTTAGATAATCTAAGAGATATTGAAAATAATCCGAATTATAAATTTGTTCAAGGTGATATTACAGATTTGGATAAATTAAATGAAGTTATTAAAGCCAATAAAATTGATCATGTGATAAATTTTGCGGCTGAAACTCATGTTGATCGGTCAATCCATGGCGGTTGTAAAGACTTTGTTTTAACTAATACTTTGGGAGTGCAAATGATTTTGGATGCAGTTAAAATTAATAATTTAGAAAAATTTGTAAATGTTTCAACTGATGAAGTTTATGGCGCTTTAGAATTAGCTGAAGATAGAGAATTTACTGAAAGCACACCAATTTGGCCAAATATGCCTTATGCTGCGGCCAAGGCTGGCGGAGATTTAATGTGTAATGCTTATTTTGTCACTCATAAAGTGCCGGTAGTGGTTACTCACTGTTCCAATAATTATGGCCCTTATCAATTTCCTGAAAAAGTAATTCCTTTTTTTGTATTTAAGTTAATGAAAAGTGAAAAAGTACCGGTTTATGGTGATGGCTTGAACGTTCGCGATTGGATTCATGTGTTAGATCACGCTAAAGCCCTAGATTTAATGTTGCATGTTGGAGTTCCGGGTGAAGTTTATAACGTGGGTTCAGATAATGAGCGTAGTAATTTAGAAATAACTAAAATGATTTTGAAAGTTATGAATTTAGGAGAAGAAATGATTGAATATGTCACTGATAGACCAGGCCATGATCGTCGCTATGCGATTGATGCAAGTAAAATTAAATCACTTGGTTGGTCGGCTGATTATTCACGTGATAAATTTGAACAAGGGCTTCGCGAAACAGTTGAATGGTATCAAAATAACACTGAATGGGTAGAAAAACTTTTTGCTAAGAAAAAAGGTGAAATGAATAAATTTCAAGATAATTTAGAAAGATCAAATGATATAATGAAATCAGCAACTTAATCTATGAAAACATTTCAACAATTCACTCTCAAAAAAATCGACACTCCAAAATTTGTCATGAGTCCTATTGAGTTAAAAGATTATATTAATTTTGAAGTAAAGCGAGTATATTTTATTACCGAACCAAAAGATGTCACTGGCGCACATTGTCATAAAGTTGAGGAAGAATTTTTTATTTTACAAAAAGGCGCTTGTACAGCTGTAATTGACCAAGGAAAAGGATTGGAAGAAATTAAAATGGTTGGGCCAACATCGGCAATTTATGTTCCAGCTTTTGTTTGGCATCATTTTAAAGATATATCTCCCGATGCGGTTTTGTTAGCCTTGAGTTCTACCAATTACAATCCAGATCGTAATGATTATGTGGAGGATTATGACGAATTTAAAGCATTGATTTCATAGATTTAAAATTCATTACACTGATTATATGCGTGAAGGTTCTAAATTTGGAGAGGCAGTTGTTTTAGCGGCAAGCATTGGTCTAGCTGCTGGTTGTGGTAGCGCTGAAGATACTGGTAGTATTGCGGGTACTGGGGATAATTGTCAGATGTCTGAAGAAACAGCATTTCTTGAAGGACCAGAATCTAGGGCTGGATTTGAAAGTGAATTTTTTTTAAATGTAGAAAACAAAACTGAACAGTCAAATCATCTTAAAGGCGGAAAGAGTTTTATTGTTGCAGGTTTAGAGAAACGAGTCGGCCATTTTTCTCAGGAAGATTTTTATTTCTTACTACATAGAAATCAGCAAATTGCCGTTGCAGAAGCGGCTAAGATGTATTATCGCGAATTTGGCGGGAGTTTAAAAATTTTAGAAAAGGCCTTCGGAAATTTAATAAATAATCCGGATTATCGTAATAATTTAAGTAAAACAATTACTGATGCTTGCAAAAAATATCAAGTGCCGGTTGAAGTTGCTAAAGGAGTGCTGGGAGTGGAAAGCAGAGGTGATTCAGAAGCAAGATCACAATCAAAACCAAGTGCTCGTGGAGTATTTCAACTGCTTCCAGAAACTTTTTTTAGGGTTTCAAAAATGATTTATCTGAAAGAAAATAATTGTGCTGGTATGAAGAGCGAAGAAATTGATCAGGTTGTGCGTAAAAAATATCAGATTGATAATTATAAGGATAATGCTGATGTTGGAATAAAATATTTATCATTGCTTTTTACTAGATTTGGCTCTTGGGATATGGCTTTAATTGCCTATTGTGAAGGCCCAACTAAATTTGAGGATCAGTTATGCAGATATTTTCCAGAAATTGAAAACGAAATAACATCTTACGAAAAAAAAGGCGGGGAGCATTATAAAAAATTTACTTCAAAAGGTTATGACCAATATAAACAAATGCTTGGAAGTGGAAAGATAAATCTGGTTGGTCTTTATTCTGATGCTAAAAATTATCCTGGTGGAAAAGGAATGGGTAAGGCGCATCCGGCAGGATATGGATATTTTGTTGCGGCTATGGCAGATCAAGTGGAGTCTATTTTTAAGGATGGAAAAGTAACAGCTATTCCTGAAGAAGTACTAACACAGATTAAATTTTTGGAAAAAACTGCAAAGAATAATCTGGGGCAGGTTTCTAAAATAGAAAAAATTAAGTCACATAATAAAATAGACAAACATAGAAGATCTTTAGAAAAAAAATTAGCAAAAAAGTAAAATATTATCAATGCTATGAAAGTATTAATTACTGGTTCAAAAGGCATGTTAGGCACTGCCTTAAAAGAAGAGTTTGTCAAAGACTCAGAAGTTTTTGCGTTTGATAAAAATGAATTGGATATTACCAATAAGGTTGAAATTAAGAGTAAGCTTGAAGAAATTATGCCGGATGTGGTAATTAATGCTGTTGGTTACAATGCGGTTGATAAAATTGAAGGCAATTCTGCTGATTATAAACTGGCAGAGATGGTAAATGGGTATGCAGTTGGTTATGTGGCTGAGGTTTGTGGTAATTTGGATATTCCACTAGTACATTACTCGTCGGACTATGTGTTTAAAGGTGATAATCCCAATGGCTATGATGAAACTGCTTATACTGATTCAATAGATAAATATGGGGAAACCAAAGCCTTTGGCGAAAAATTATTAAAATCAGCTACTCAAAAATTTTATTTGATTCGCTTGTCACGTTTGTTTGGACCAAGGGGGGAAAGTGAAATGGCTAAAAAAAGTTTTGTGGATATTATGTTGGATTTGGTGGCGAGCGGTCGGCAAGAAATTGATTTGGTAAATGATGAAAGAACTTGTTCAACTTATTCAAAGGATTTGGCGCGTTTAACACGTTATATTTTAGAAAATAAACTGCCTTTTGGTATTTATCATGGTGCTAATTCCGGCGCTTGTACTTGGTATGAATTTGCAGAAGAATTGTTTAAGATAAAAAATATTACGGTGAAATGTAATCCAGTCTCAGCTGATTATTTTCCTCGTCCGGCCAAACGGCCGAATTTTTCAGAATTAATTAATACAAAATTAC
Source organism: Candidatus Magasanikiibacteriota bacterium (assembly GCA_903837125.1). Taxonomy (GTDB): domain Bacteria; phylum Patescibacteriota; class Patescibacteriia; order Magasanikbacterales; family UBA922; genus CAILTG01. The sequence continues at coordinate 4,495 of CAILTG010000016.1, forward strand.
CGAAACAGAGAAATTGGCAGGAGGCGTTGGGTGAATATCTGGCGAATGATTAAATAATCGTTAGAGAATCTCGGAGATATATAAAGGCAGCTCAAAATGGGCTGTTTTTGCTTATATTTACAAATTGTCGTGATTTTGTTAAGATAAAGATAGGTTTTTAATTCTTAAAGGTCGAAAATATGGGATTTTTTGATTTATTTAAAAAGAAAAATCAAGCAGTGGGTCAAGTGATCCATTACTTTGATAAAATTCAAGTAGCAGTGGTGGCCTTGTCTAGCTCCCTTAAAATTGGAGACAAAATTAAGGTTAAGCGAAGTTCAGAGGAATTTGAAGACATGGTTGGCTCCATGCAGATTAATCACGAAAATGTGGAATCTGCAAAAAAAGGAGAAGAAGTGGCTATTAAATTAGTCAAAGCCACTAAAGCTGGAGCGTTGGTGTATAAGGTTTAGCTATGGATTTGAGCGTGATAACCGTTACTTGGAATGCCAAAGATCAAATTGCCGAACAAATTAAATCGGTATTTTTGGGGTTTAAGAATATATCTCTTGAAGAAATTATTGTTGATAATGGGTCAACAGATGAGACAATTGGAAAGATTAAGACTGAGATTAAGATTAAACAAAATATAAGGTTGATTGAAAATAACAAAAATTTAGGATTTGGGGCGGCCAATAATCAGGGAGCCAAAATTGCCACTGGTAAATTTTTATTATTTTTAAATCCTGATATGCGGGTGGAAAATGGGAGTTTAGATAAAATGGTTGAGTGGATGAGACGTCATCCTGAAGTAGGTTTGGCTTCATGTAAGCTGGTAGATGAAAATGGAAATTTTAATGTTAACGCCAAACCGCGACGTTTTCCTAAAGTTTGGGAAATGGTTGCACTAATATTTAAAATTCCTCATTTATTTCCGCAGATTCTAGATAGTTATTTTATGAGTGATTTTAATCCAGAGATTGAACAGGAAGTACCCTCGGTTCGTGGGTCGTTTATGCTCATGCGGCGCGAAGTTTATCAAAAATTAAGTTGGGCCTTTGATCCGCGTTATTATATTTGGTTTGAAGATGTAGATACCTGTCGCGAAGTGTGGAAGTTGGGTTTTAAAGTTGTCTATACACCAATTGTTTCTTGTGTTGATTATATTGGCCAGTCTTTTAAAAAACTTGACACCTATTGGAAACAGAAAAATTTTACCAAAAGCATGTTACAGTATTTTCAAAAATGGGAACCGTGGTATAAATGGATGTGGATTGCAATTGCTAGACCAATTGGACTCGCTTTGGCATACTTAAATGATAAATTCAATAAAAATTAATATGGAAACCAATGAAGGGCAAAATCAATTTCTAGATGATATTCAAGAATGGCAAGAAGCTTGGGGAAAAAATTCAGGAGATTTTTTTGATAGTTTAACATTGGAAACAGCTTCTAGCAAAAAAGTTAGGTTTTGTAGCATGCCGGAAATTAGATCAATTAAACAAACATATAGAAACAGTGAACTTGAGAATTTGCTGGAAAGAAGGAATAGAAAAATGTGGGTTGAAAAAGTTGAAAAAAAAGATGATGGAGGATTGGTTTTATTTGTAAAAGCATGGGTAGAATCTAATCAAGAGACTCTGAAAAAATTAGGTATAGTTGAATGGCAGAGTCTAACTCCTTATAAGGCTATTATTTTGGCAAATGCTATAGTTAATGAAAGTGTTTCTTATGATCCTGATTATTCCGAAGATGATCCTTCAAGTGGAGAAAAATTAGACGCTTTGTCAATCACAGAATTGTTGACAAAAGGAAACGCACAATGTAGGCATTTTGCCGAGGCCACCAAGACTGTTTTTGAAGTTATTAAAAGTTTTCAAAAAAATGGAGGACTTGAAGGTTCTTATTGTACATTAATTAGATCCCCAAAAGATAAAAGTCAAGCCCCAGAAGCGGACACGGCATTTCACGCCTATAACATGTTTGTTTTAGCGAACAAAGATGGTGATTTGAATTGCGTGATAACTGATCCAACTTGGGTGGACAGACATTACGATGTAAACAGTCCACAGCATTGGGAGAGTGAAGTTGATTATGGAAGTAGGCGTCTTTTTGGCGCTTTGAAAGAACTTAAAAGAATTGGAGTAGTTAAAAACGAAAGTGGCCAGAATGATTTTAAAACTAGGGAATGGTTAAATGGTAATTTTGATGAAAGAATTTTGTTATATCTTAGTTATTTAAGATCAAATTTAAAGGATTATGATGATGTTGATTTTCAAAAATATTTGAAAGAGTTTTCGGAGATTTTTAGACAAATCAAAGAGAGGTGTATGCCTGAAAAGCAAATTTTGTTGTATGTATCATTTGGTGAGTATTTGAACCAAGATGAAAAGGAATATTTTAATAAAATACTCCAGAGTATTGACGTTAGTAGGTTTAAGGATCTCCTGCTGGAAGATCAAAATTTGATGAAATTTTTTGTTTTAGATACTAAAAGTTTATTTGATGCATCATCTGCTAAAAGTTTTATAAATGGTTTTAATTCCTTTCATATATTAAAAACATTAGAAATAGTTAAAAGACTCTATTTAGAAACAGCAGTAAGCAAAGGAGGATTTATTGAGGTAGCGTTGAACACATTTATTAAAAATTTAAGTCGAGAAATATCTAGATTACATACAGCGCTTCAAAAATTTACCATATCAGCAGATCCCTCATTATTAAAATCACAAATCATTTACACGTTAGCAGATAATCCTTTGCTAGAAATCAAATCTAATATTGTCTCAGCACTTAATATTATTACTGGTTGTGAAGAAGTTGTTCAAGTAGTTGAACTTAAAAATATGATAGGAGAATGCATTAAGATGATGGATGAGATATCGAATGATTGGGTTTCAAATAAGGAAAAAATTTCTTTTGAAGAAGGGTTTGCACTTTAGAATATGTCAAAATTATCAATTCATCTTGTCACCTGGAATGGCTCTAAATATATAGAGTATCTTTTTGACTCTTTAAGAAAGCAAACTTTTAATGATTTTAAATTAATAATTTTAGATAATGCTTCAACGGATGATACTGTAAATAAGATTAAGATTGAGATTAAAAACATGCCAATAGAGTGTGAATTAATTGAAAATAAAGAAAATAAAGGTTTTGCCGGTGGCCATAACCAATTGAATTATGAATGTGAATATTTATTATTATTAAATCAAGACATATATTTGCAGAGTGATTGTTTGGAGAAGCTAGTTAAATTTATGGAAAAACACAATGAGGTTGCAACTATTAGCCCTCGTTTGATGCGTTGGGATTTTAACAACCTAAAACCTACCTTTACTAATCAAATAGACACTCTTGGTTTAAAAGTATTTAGAAATAGAAGAGTTATTGAAAAATACGCAGGTAAAAATTGGGGAGAAATTAAACCAAAAATGTTATTGTCGTATCGAGCGGAAAAAATTATTGGCGCTGGCGTGGCCGTAGAAGTTTTTGGTGTTTCCGGAGCTTTGCCAATGTTGCGTCGGAGTGTAATTGCTGAAGTAGGTTTGTTTGATGAGAGTTTTGTTTCTTATAAAGAAGATGTAGATTTGGCTTATCGGCTTCGCTCTGCTGGTTTTAAATCCTATGTAATTTTAGATGCTGTTGCCTATCATGATCGTTCGGCCGCTAGTGTAGATAGAAAAGGAGACTTGGTGGCTATGGAAAATAAGAAGAAACAACCTGAATGGGTGAAATATAACAGTTATAAAAATCACTTAATGACTTTAATAAAAAATGAATATTGGCAGAATTACCTTCTTGATTTGCCTTGGATAAAATGGTATGAATTAAAGAAATTTTGTTATTTTTTACTGTTTGATCGGCATGTATTGTCTGGATTAAAGGAAATTTGGAAAATGAGGAAAGAGTTGTTGAAAAAAAGACGTGAGATTAAGATTAAGACTAAGATTGGGTGGAGAGAAATAAGACAATGGTTTAGATAAAAATATTATATGTACGAAAAATTAATAAAAACATTTGCTTTAAGAAACATTAATTTGATTTTTGTTGAAACAGAAGTTGAAGCTTGTGATAGAATTGTTGAATTAATTCCCTTAAAATCTCGGATTGGTTATGGTGGAAGTATTACTTTAGAACGGATTGGTATTTTGGATAAAATTCGTCAAGGCGATTATGTTTTTTATGATAGAGAAAATGTTCAGAAATATACCAAAGGTTCATTTGAATTGGGTCATTTAGCCCAACAGGCTGATTACTTTCTTTCCAGTAGCAATGCGATAACAGAAGATGGAAAAATTGTGAATAAGGATAGAACAGGGAACAGAGTTTCCTCGTTAATATATGGTCCGGAACATGTGATAATAGTAGTAGGCAAAAATAAGCTAACCAAAGATATTAATGAAGCTTTGAAAAGAATTGAAAATATTGCCGCTCCAATGAATGCCAAAAGAATAAATGCAAAAACTCCCTGTGTCAAAATTGGAAAATGTGTTGATTGTTTGGTGGAGGAAAGACTCTGTTGTAATACTGTAATTATTGAAAGGCAATTTATAAAAGATAGAATGACTGTAATTTTAGTAAATAAAGATTTAGGTTTTTGATTATGAAGGATGTAAATATCGTTATCGTCAACTATATAATGAAAGAGGACATTGCCAAATGTTTGGCTTCATTGTATTTGGATATTCAAAATTCAGAATTGACTGTACAAATTACTGTGGTAGATAATGCATCTCATGATGATGTTGATATTTTTTTGAAAGAAAAATATCCAATGGTTAAAGTTATTATGCAGGATAAAAATATTGGTTTTGGAAAATCACAGAATGCAGGAATGAAAAGTTGTGAAGCTAAATATTATTTTGCTTTAAATCCGGATACAGAATTTTTACCTGGTAAGAATGTGATAAAAAAAATGTATGATTTTATGGAAGATCATCCTAAAATTGGAATTATTGGCCCTAAAGTAATTAATCCTGATGGTACCTTGCAATATTCTTGCTATCGTTTTCCTTCGTTTTGGCAGCCAATTTTTAGTCGGACTAAATTTGGCCAACGTCAGCGTGGCAAAAAAATAAATGATCATTTTTTAATGAAAGATTTTAATCATAATGAAACCAGACCGGTAGATTGGGTAATGGGCTCGGCCATGTTTATTCGGAATGAGGCTGTAAAAGGGGTAGGAATGTTTGATGACCGATTTTGGATGTATGCCGAGGATTCAGACTGGTGCCGCCGGATGTGGGAAGCACACTGGCCAGTATATTATGTAAGTGATATAGTAATTCAACACGCACACGGCCGAGGTTCGGCCAAGGTTCCGGGGGTGTTTAAAGCCTTGATTAAAAATAAATTAGCTCGCATTCACCTTATGAGTTGGTTGAAATATATGTGGAAGTGGCGAGGGAAAGAAATATAGTTATCCCGATTTCGCTGTTGCGAAATCGAGGATCCTCGATTTTTTATAAAAAAATCGGGATAAAGTTTTTAAAGTTATAAAGTTTAAAAATATGGAAACAAGAGGAATAATTAGACCAGGCAGAGATTTGGATATTATTGATCCAGATTACAAACCTTTTGGTGGAGAGGAAAAAAGACCACCTAAACCAAGATATGATGGAAATTATATCCAGCCATCGGTTTCGGTTGATGATGTTCTAGAAGAGGATCCAGCTGGGCCAAAATCGGATGTTGAAAAAAGAGGTGTAGAGATTATTGATCCTAATGAAGAATAATTTTGGATTTTGAAATTAGAAATTTTATTTAGTTATTAAATTTATATGAGTGAATTTAGAGAGGGATTTGTAGGGGAAAATCCAGATGGACCTACTGTTGAAGAGACAGTGTTTAAAAATTTGGTTGATAGAAAATTTCCCGAAAGCCGATCTAAGTATGAATCCTTATTTAAAAAAAAAGATGAAGGACGATTGCGGTTTGAAAGAGAAAATGAGGAATTTATAGAGCAGTGCATACAAGAAGCACGGAAAATTGTGAGTACGTTTGATTGTGCTGTTTTACAGGCTCAATTTGATTTAATAGCTAAAAAATGTGGGAAACAGCAACTGGAAAGGCAGGTTGTGCCACCAGAAAGAATAATTATTGAACCTGTAAAATTTGTTGGGCTGGGGTTTTATGATTCAGAAGGTGATAGAATAATTATTGATGTAGTTAAAATTATACAAGAATTTCCTAAATTTAGTCTAGAACAAATAAAAAGTCTTTTTTTACATGCTTTAATTCATGAACAAGTCCATGCGGTGAGTACTGTTGTTTCCCCTGGTCCCATTGAGCCTGATGAATTTACCACTGGATACCAAAAAGGATTTTCTATGGTTTTATGGAATGAAGGAGTTACTGAATCGATTGCCAGGGAAGTAGGCCCTCAATATAAACACCAATTAGGTTTGGGGGCTGATCTTTATAGCAGTGGAAAAAAAGAAGTATACAAAATACCGGTTAGATTTGTAAAAGAAGTTGTTGAGCATATAGCCAAAAAAGTTGGTATTCCAAGTGATACAGTATGGGGTGCCATAAAGCGTGGTTATTTTGATCATACTCTAGATTATTATGAGTACGAATCAAAGCCAGATAAAGATGGTTTATGGTGGCCGTTGCCAAAGAATGAGGCCGAATTATTGTTTAATGAGATTGTTACTGAAAGTTTTCTCGATAAACTTGGTCATGCAACTCTCAATGATATGAAAGCCAAGGGTTTAAAAAGATTTGAAGGTAACTATTCTGAATTTCGTACAAGACATATAAAAGAGGAACTTAGGGCAGAGTTATGGCAAATGATAAAGGGTGTATTACAGTTAGTGGCTGGTAAATTAGGCTTGCAACGAAAATAGATATTTTATGTTAAAAAATTACCCTCGCATTGCTATTATTTATCTTTCCTTCCACTGTGAACCCTACATGGACGATGTGGTTTCGTCATTGAAAAAATTAACTTATCCAAAAGATAGAGTTGAATTTATTATTGTGGATAATCCACATCCAGAATATGGGCCATCGGTTCGTTATATTCAAGAGACAGTAATGCCATTATCTGACAAAGAAATTTCTCAGGTTACTCTACTGGCTCAAAGTGAAAATTTAGGTTTTGCCGGAGGCAATAATGCAGGAATAAAATGGGCGCTTGAAAATGGTTTTGATTATGTTTATTTTCATAATAATGATGGTTTTATGGCCGCTACGTGTTTAGAACCGCTGGTGGAGGCAATGGAGCTAGATAAGACAATTGGTACAGCCCAGTCATTAATGTTACTTCATCCAGAAACTGATTTGGTAAATTCAACTGGTAATTCATTTCAGTATTTAGGTTTTGGTTTTTGTGGAGATTATCGAGCAAAATATAGTGAATTAAAATTATCGACAGTACAAAATGTCGGTTATGCTTCGGGCGCTGCCTTACTTATGCGCGCGGATTTATTAAAACAATATGGACTTTGGGATGATGATTTCTTTTTATATCATGAAGATTTAGAATATTCTTTTAGATTAAAAATTGCTGGTTTCCGATCAGTTTTAGTAAAAGATTCAATTTTTTATCACAAATATCAATTTAGCCGGAGTATTCAAAAGTTTTATTGGATGGAACGTAATCGTTATGGTACCATGCTGATGTTTTTCCGCTGGCCAACTTTATTATTACTTTTACCAATGGCCTTAGTATTAGAATGTGGTCTTTGGCTTTTTGCAATTAAAGGCGGTTGGTGGAAAGAAAGAATTAAAGTTTATCAATATTGGCTAAAAGCGAGTAGTTGGAAATTATGGCTCGGGAAAAGAAAATATATTCAGAGTATTAGAAAAGTTAGTGATAGAAGAATGTTAAAAGATGCTGTTGGTGGGGTTTATTTTCAAGAAAAATCCATGGAAAATCCCTTGCTTAAATATTTTGGTAACCCGCTGATGAATTTGTATTATTGGGTAATTGTTAAGGGATTGATATGGTGGTAACGTCGTTAATCCCGAACCCCGCAGGGTGAGGGATCCCTTTTAATTGATTAAAGATTATAATTATATATTGCGAGGTTTAGACCCACAGAAAAGGGATCCCTCGCATCGGCTCGGGATTTACGAAAAATATGAAAATCAAAAAAGCAATCTTAACCGGTGGTGGACGAGCAACTCGCTTGTATCCAATCACTACTACAATTAATAAACATTTATTACCATTGGCCAACAAGCCCATGATTTTTCATGCGATAGAAAAAGCTGTGGAAGCAGGAGTGGAAGAAATTTTTATTAATACTAATCCTGGTGAAACAGATTTACAAAAATATGTTGGTGATGGGGGACATTGGGGTATTAAAATTAAGTTTTTTGAACAAACTGGTGGACCGTTAGGAATTGCTCATGTGGTAAAATGTGCGGAAAATTTTATTGGTGATGAACCATTTATGTTTTTTTTGTCGGATAATATTTTGTTGGGCAGTTTAAAGGAAACATTTGAACAGTTTGAAAAAAATAAATACGACTGTATGTTGGCCTTTGCCAAGGTTCCTGATAATCGCCATTTAGGAGTGCCGGTTTTTGATAATGGTGGAAAATTAATTGAAATTTGGGAAAAGCCACAAAATCCGCCCAATGATTACGCCCAAACAGGTATTTATTTGTATGGACCAAAAGTATTTTTTAAGGCTTTTGAAAACATTAAAAAAAGCACCCGTGGTGAATATGAAATTTCCGATATTCATACTTATTTTTTAAAAAATAATTTCCAAGTTGGCTGGCGCGAAGTAACCGGTTATTGGAAAGATACCGGATTGCCAGAGGATTTGTTGTTGGCTAATAAGTTGCTTTTAACACAAATGACTGAAAATCAATTTCCTAATCATGGTACTGTAGAAGCTGGGGCAAAAATTGAGGGTCATGTTAAAGTAGGTATTGGCTCTAGAATAAATAAAAATGTAAAAATTATTGGACCAGTAATGATTGCTGAGAATTGTATTTTGGAAGATTGCGAGATTGGTCCCAATGTAACTATTGGCCAGGGGACAGAAATTTATAATGCTAAGATTTTTGATTCAATTGTTTTAGAGAATGCTTTTATTAATGTGGATATTAAAATTTTTGACAGTTTAATTGGCAAAGGCATTAAAATGATTAAACGCCATGGTTCTGAAGCTGAAGGGCACAGAATGATTATCGGAGATAAAACGTTAATAGAAATATGAACAGAATTAAATTATTAGCTCAAAGTAAATTACCAACTGAGTTTGGTCTTTTTGAAATGTGCATTTTTAAAGATAAAAAAAATAGTCAGGAACCGATTGCCTTAATTATGGGTAAATTAAATATTAAGAAACCAATTTTGGTTCGAGTGCATAGTGCTTGTATGACTAGTGAGACATTCCATTCCCTAAAATGTGATTGTCATGATCAGTTGGCTTTGAGTATGAATAAAATTGGCAAAGAGGGTCGGGGAATTTTGATTTATCTTCGTCAAGAAGGTCGGGGAATTGGTTTGGTTAATAAAATTAAGGCTTATCATTTAGAAGATTTAGGTTATGATACAGTAGATGCTAATTTAGAGCTTGGCCTGCCAGCAGATAATCGTAAATATCATTTGGCAGTTCAGATTTTGAAATATTTTAAGGTAAAAAATATTAAATTAATGACTAATAATCCAGCTAAAATATCAGCTTTGGAAAAAGCTGGTATAAAAGTAAAGGAACGATTAGTCTTAGAAGTAAAGCCTAGCCTTTTAAATAGAGATTATTTAAAAACCAAAAAAAACCGGATGGGACATTGGTTAAAAAATGTTTAGTATGGAAGAGAAATTTATGAAATTAGCATTTGACCTCGCCCAAAAGAGTGTTGGTTTTACTTCACCCAATCCAGTAGTTGGCGCAGTTATAATTAAAAATGGAAAAATTATCGGGCAAGGTTATCATCATAGAGCAGGGGATGATCACGCAGAAATTGTGGCTATTAAATCTGTGAAGAATAAAAAATTATTAATTGGCTCTATTTTATATGTAACTCTTGAACCTTGTACATATTATGGTAAAACTCCACCATGTGTAGAGGCTATTATTAAAGTTGGAATAAAGAAGGTTTGTGTGGGAATGATTGATCCTAATAAAAAAATTAATGGGAAGGGCATCAGGATGCTAAAATCAACCGGAATTGAAGTGGAGATTTTAGATTCAAAAACAGAAATAGCCAAAGAAATTAGAAAATTAAATCAACCATTTATTAAATGGGTAAAATTTAATTTGCCTTATGTGATTTTAAAAGCAGCAGTAAGTTTGGATGGAAAAATTGCCACGAGAACTGGTGATTCAAAATGGATAAGTGGTGAAGAATCAAGAGTGGATGCCAGATTGGAGCGGAGTAAGTGTGATGCAGTAATGGTTGGTTCAGGTACAGTAAAAGCTGACAATCCAGAATTGGCCCCACACGGTAAATTTAAAAATAAAAATTTATTGCGAGTAATTATTGATGCTGATCTTTCCACCAATACTAAGTCAGGTGTTTATCGTGATAAAAATGTAATGGTAGCGACGACTAAGTTGGCCATTAAGAAAAATCAGGATAAATTTAGAAAGGCGGGGATTGAGTTTAAAATTTGTGGAAATAAAACTGTTGATATTATTACCCTGTTACATCGTTTGAGTGAACAAGGAGTGCAAAAATTGTTTGTTGAAGGCGGAGCCGGTGTGCATGGATCATTTTATGATGCTTTTTTAAAAAATAACGAAATTATTGATGAAGTAATTTTTTATATTGCTCCAATTATTATTGGTGGAAAAAATGCGATGACGGCCGTGAGAGGAGAGGGAATTAGTGAAGTTTATAAAGTCATAAAGTTTAAAAGTTATAAAGTTGACGGAAATAGTAGAGATATAAAAGTAAGAGGTATATTTAATAAATACTAGTCTTTAGGTATTAGATTTAGGATGATAAATACAAAAAAACCGTCGCATTAATGGCAACGGTTTTTTTGTATATTATTATGTGTATTTTGTATTTTGTTTCAGTAATCCATTTCCCAAATTCCAGCTGTTTGTCCCAATTTACCATCAAAATAAATTTTTCGGTTGTTAATATCTGCAACAATATTATTTATTTCAATATTATTACTCAGCATTTCTTGGGTCACATAATAACCACGGTTAAAAGCAGTAGCTTGATTATTTGAAGCAATTAGTAATTCTCCATAATAATCAAGTGGTATTACAAAATTTATTTTTTCACTTATCCGATTTAATAAAATAATGCTACCATCATCATGAATTGACCATAATTCTGCTGGAGACCAGGTCAGCCATTCTTTGGTGGCTAAATTATAAAATAAGGATTGCGTGTTTAGTGTGGTGTTTTCTCCGGTTGATATTCCGTTAGCAATTTTAATAATTATTAGAGAGTTGTTGTTGGACTTGGTAATTATTCTTTGATCATTGGCATCAATAATACTGTTAATGACTTGTGGTAATTGTATTGATCCGGTTAAATTTGTTTGAAATTTTTTCTGAATAATTTTTTGATCATTAGCCACATTCCAAATTGTACCGTAATTGTTTCCTTCTTCTGCATACCAAACAGTTGAAGAAACCAGACCTAAAGTTATTTGACTGCCTTGGCTCAAAGAGTAGAAGTTAATTTTATATAATTGAGTGTTATCATCTTTCTCTTTAACAAAAATTCCTGGAGAGCTTTTTGACCATTGATAAACAACCGTGTCGTTTGTCTCCAAATTTAGTGAAAATTCTTTAAAATTATTTTGATCAAGCGGATCAATTAATAATATTGATTGATGATCTTTATAAGTAAGTATTGCCAAGCCTAGATCATTAAAAAAAGACCAAGAAATTTTTGGTTGCACACTAGTGTTGCCACGCCAAATCGGAATAAACTGATTACTTATAGTGTTATAAAGTTGAATTTCGTAAGTAGCTTGATTGTGATTAACTGTCAACCAGTAATTTCCGGTTTTATTAGGTAACCAATCAGCAATATTATTCTTGTTGGTAATTAATATGGGAAGTGATTTTTTGAATAGGGTTATGTTTTTGATGTAGGTGGTTTGTTTGCTTTCTACATTAATTTCTTTGTTCCAATCATAGTAACCAGATTTTTTAATGGCAATGGTGTAAGTACCGGGTGCGTGGTTGGGTAAGCGAATCGGTAATTGTTGATTTAGTAAAACATTGTTAAGATAAACTTGAGCGTCGCGTGGCATAGCATCAATGCTGATAACTCCAGTTTCTTGAATTTTTCCACTTTTAAAATCATAACGATAGCCAGTCGTATAAAGAATTATTAGAGGTGAAATAACAAAAAAAGAGCTTATTAAGATAACCATGACTAAATGTCTTAAGCGTTTGTTTAAGCGAGTTGCAGGGTAAGACATGTTGATTAATTAGTAATTTTACTCTATAATATTACTATAAATCTTTATTAAAATCAACTTGTAATTATGTCCAAATTTATTATTGAGGGTGGAAAAAAGCTTTTTGGATCAATTGAGGTCAACACAGCAAAAAATTCGGCTATGTCTATTTTGTGTTCCACTCTTTTAGTTAGGGGCAGAACCATTCTTAAAGGCGTGCCTAAAATTCAGGAAGTTTATAGAATGTTAGAAATTTTAACCAGTATTGGGGTAAAAGTTGAGTGGCAAGAAAATACTTTGGTTATTGATACGAATGTTGAATTGGAATTAAATAATATTAATCGAAAAGGCTGTGAAGTAACCAGAAGCTCGCTAATGCTCATGGGCGCTTTAGCTAAACGAGTTAAACAATATAAACTTTATAAATCTGGAGGTTGCCGTTTGGGTCAGCGTACTGTTAAACCGCATTTGTTTGCTTTAGAAAAATTTGGGGTAGAAGTAAATTCCACACTTAAATATTATGAAATAAATAACAAACCATTGAAAGCCGCCGAAGTGGTAATGTATGAACAAGGTGACACACCAACAGAAAATGCTATCATGGCAGCAGTTTTAGCACCAGGAAAGTCGGTAATTAAATTTGTTTCTGCTAATTATATGGTGCAGGATTTGTGTTATTTTTTAAATCAAGCGGGTGCCAAAATTTCCGGAATTGGTACTAGTGTTTTGGAAATAGTAGGAGTGGATAAATTGAACCCAGTAAAAAGTTATCAAATAATGCCCGACCCCATAGAAGCGATGACTTTAATTGCTTTAGCTTGTACCACCAAGTCAAATATTACTGTCAGTGGAGCGCCTTTGGATTTTTTGGAATTGGAATTAGAAAAATTGAGAGTAATGGGTCAGAAATTTGAAATTTTAAATCGTCATAAATCTGCCAATGGAAAATTTAATTTAGTTGATCTTAAATTTTTTAAATCTCAACTTAAAGCTTTGCCAGACAAAATTCATGCCCAGCCTTTTCCTGGTATTAATATTGATAATTTACCTTTTTTTGTGCCAATTTTAACCCAGGCCAGAGGTCGTACTTTGGTGCATGATTGGGTGTATGAAGATCGGGCAACTTATTATTTAGAATTGCAAAAATTAGGTGCCAAAATTACTCTTTTAGATTTACACCGCGTTTTTGTGGAAGGGCCAACCAAATTTATTCCCAATGAAATGATGTGTCCCTCAGCCATTCGTCCAGCCATGGTAGTGTTAATTGCTATGCTTTCGGCTAAAGGACGTTCGGTGTTGCGCAATCCTTATACTATTGAGCGCGGTTATGAAAATATTGCCGAAAGACTGCAAAAGGTTGGAGCCAAGATAAAGAAGGAAGAATAATTAAAAAATTATGTCAGATATACCTAGAAGTGAATTTTTTAGTGGTTCCCTCGTTGACGCGGGGATAGAGCCAGCAGCAGGAAAAACTGTTGGCGAACTAGTAAATTCAGAAAATACAAGACAGTGGTTTAACATTTCTAGCACCAGCAGAGATTATAATTTTTCTTTAGAATTGGAAACAGCAAATGAAAATCATCCTGATCGAGTTTCAATGAGTGGAACACTTATTTTGAAGCGGGAGATGCTCTCGGCATCTAAGATTGCGGGTGAAACAACTTTAGTTTTTCTTACGGCACTAAAATTTGGTTTGCAATGTGCTGTAACCAATAATGCTTCTTTTGAGTGGGTTTTTTGTCCGACGGATATTGGAGGTAAAATGAAAGCTTGGGGAAAGAAATATCTGGCTAGTGGTATCATTAAAGAATCAGTAACTAAAGAAAATGTAGCTGAAGAACTAGCAAGAGTTAACGGTTTGATAGCAGAGTTAGCCTTAGACAAAGTAGAATTGCACACTGCTGTGGTTAAGGATCAAGAAAAGTATTGTGATGTAATAGGGGAATTAATGAGTGCTGTTGACAAAGAATGTTGACATGTTATTATTTATATTAAGGATCGATAATTTTAATATTTAATTAAAAAATATATGGGAGAAAGAAATAATAAAGCCGGTTTTTTAGCTGGTCTACGTGATAAAATTAAAGGTCCAACAGGTGAAGGTGGAGTGGATAGATCAGAACAAAAAAAAGACGCCGTAGTTGAAAGTCTGCGAAGAGAACTCACTACGTCCATGTCAGGAGAATTTGAGTTTGATAATCGGGGTGGCGCTTTAAAGGAAGATTTGGATAGTGCCAGGCAAAGTATGAGAGGTCTTTGTAATCAGCTTATGGCTGAATTCACTATGTCTTTAGACCAAATAATTGACGAAGTAGTTGATGCAAGTTTTTCTCGCAGAGATGATGCTAAAGCTGAACTTCGTCGAATGGCTGCAGAATAGAAAAAGTTGACAACAAAATTTAATTGTGCTATAATGTTTACAACTTGGGTAACAAAATCGTTTGCCAAAAGGCACAACAATAATAAGTTCCCAAATTATAGGTCGAGTTAATTATATTATCTCAAACAACATTTTGGGAATTTACCCTGTATTACAAAATAATATAGGGGGAGAAAAGAAAAAAATTATGGCTTTTGGACAAGACAGGCAAATGTTTGATGTGGATTTAAGCTGCGCTAAATGCGGCACCCACATTTCACAACTGCCATTTCAGCCATCTGGAGACAGACCAGTGTATTGCTCAGATTGCAATCGTCAATATCGCCAAACAAATACGCGCGATAACAACGGCGGTGGTTACAATCGTGGCGGCGCACGGCCTCCTCGTCAGATGTACCAAGTTAATTTAACTTGTGCTGATTGTGGAACAGCTATTACTGAATTACCTTTTCAGCCAACTGGTGACAAGCCAGTATATTGCAAGAATTGCATGATGGCTAGACGCGGTAACTAAGATATTGCAAATTAAAATCCCTGCTTTCGAGCAGGGATTTTTTTATCTTGATTTATTATTGATTTTTGGTTAGAATAGTTTGTATGAGTAAAATAACGTCAGAAAAAATTTTAGTGGCTATGAGTGGCGGGGTTGATTCATCAGTGGCCGCGGCACTTTTAGTTAAAGCTGGTTATGAGGTAACCGGCGCTTTTATGGTTAATTACGATAATAATGATTCAAATGCAGTGAAGGCGAACGAATCATGTTGGGTTCCTGATTACCGTGATGCAGTAAGAGTGGCGGCAAAATTGAGTATTCCACTTTTAAAATTAGATTTTCAAAAAGAATATAAAAAGCTGGTATTGGATTACATGTATAAAGAATATCGGATTGGTAAGACACCCAATCCGGATATTTTATGTAACAAATTTGTAAAATTTGGTGTTTGGCTTAAGGCGGCTAAGAAATTGGGGTTTGATAAGTTAGCGACAGGACATTATGCCTCGCTTCGCGAGGAATTACCAATTTCCAAGCAAATCCAAAATTACAAATTCAAAAAAAATATCATCTATCATCTATCATTTATTACAGGCAAAAGATGATAATAAAGACCAAACGTATTTTTTAAATCAACTTAATCAAGAACAACTAGCCCATGTTTTGTTTCCGTTAGGCAATTATTTGAAGTCTGAAGTCCGAAGTTTGGCTCGCCGTTTTGATTTGCCCACTGCCGAAAAAGAAGAAAGTATGGGTATTTGTTTTGTGGGTGAAGTGAATATGAAGGAATTTTTGAAGAATAAGATTAAGACTAAAATTGGTGAGGTGGTGTTGTCGAACGGAACCGTGGTTGGTGAACATGAAGGATTGGCATTTTATACAATAGGTCAACGACATATCGGACAATTTCCAATTTCCAATTTCTCCCGACAAAGTACGGGATCCCGCATTCCATCGGGACAATTTCCAATCAAATCCAAAACTCAAAATTCAAAACCACTTTACGTTGTTGGTAAGAATTTAAAAGATAACAGGCTAATTATTGGTTATGAAAATGATCCGTTGCTATATAAAAATCAAATTAGTGTTATTAGTGTCAACTGGATTAGTGGACATTTCCCCAAATTTCCGCTAAAATGTGAAGTAAGGTTAAGACATCGGCAACCACTCCAAAAATGTACAATATGTCATTGCGAGGAGTCAAAGCGACGAGGCAATTTCAGGCTCGGTGCTGTGGTCGTTAAATTTGATAAACCACAACGTGCAGTAACTTCTGGACAATTTGCAGTGTTTTACTTGAAGGGTGAATGTTTGGGTGGTGGAGTAGTATAAAAATTTAAAATTTAAAATTAATTATATGGGTTGGATTTGGGAATTATTTAAATACGGTTTTGGTTATTTTCTTTTAGTGGGAGTTCTAGCGTTTGTAGCTTTAAAGTATTTGAAAGATTAAAGATCAAAAATATTTTATGATCACCTCCAAAGAACTCCGTCAAAAATATTTAGCTTTTTTTATAAGCAAAGGCCACACCGTGATTCCCTCGGCTTCTTTGATTCCCGAAAATGATCCTACCACTTTATTTACCAGTGCGGGTATGCAACCAATGATTCCTTATTTACTAGGAGAAAAACATCCAGCTGGGGTAAGAATTACTGATTTACAAAAATGTTTTCGGACTCAAGATATTGATGATGTAGGAGATAATCGCCATACGACTTTTTTTGAAATGCTCGGTAATTGGTCTTTGGGTAATTATTTTAAACACGAACAAATTGATTGGATATATGAATTTTTAACTAAAGAATTGGAATTGGATCCACAAAATTTATACATAACTTGTTTCCGTGGAAAAGAAGAAATTGGTATTCCAAAAGATGAAGAAGCGGCTAAACTCTGGCAGGAACAATTTAAAAAAGATAATATTAAGACAGAAATTGTTGATGAATCAGAAGTTAATGGTATGCAGGGCGGAAAAATTTTTTATTATGATGCATATAAAAATTGGTGGAGTCGAGCTGGTGTACCAGAAAATATGCCGGTAGGTGAACCTGGCGGGCCGGATAGCGAAATGTTTTGGGATTTTGGACTCGAACTTGGTTTGCATGAAGCATCAGTATATAAAGAAAAGCCTTGCCACGTGAATTGTGATTGTGGTCGTTTTATGGAAATTGGTAATAATGTTTTTATGGCTTACATGAAAACTGAAAAAGGTTTCCAATTATTACAAAATAAAAATGTTGACTTTGGTGGCGGATTGGAGCGTATCTTGGCTGCTAAACAAAATAATCGTGATGTATTTAGCATTGATATTTTTGTAACGGCCATAAAAAAATTGGAAGAGTTATCAAGTAAAAAATATCATGAAAATGAGAAAGTTACTTATGCGTTCCGGGTAATTTTGGATCATTTGCGTGCAACTACTTTTTTAATTGCCGATGGCGCTGTACCTTCAAATAAAGACCAAGGTTATTTTACCCGCCGTTTAATCAGGCGTGCGGTGCGTTATGCACGCGATTTGGGAATTAACCAAAATTTTTGTGCCGATATTGCCAGTTGCTATATTGAAGTTTATAAAGATGCTTACATTGATTTAATAAATAAAAAAGAATTTATTTTGAATGAGCTAGCGATAGAAGAAAATAAATTTAGGACCACACTTGAAAATGGTATAAAAGAGTTTGAGAGAATTAGGTGGGGAAATAGAGTTGCAGGCGATTTGAGTAATGGGCGAGAAAGAGTAATTGTGAATGGAAAAATGGCTTTTGATTTGTTTCAATCATATGGTTTT
The DNA here is from genome assembly GCA_903837125.1 of Candidatus Magasanikiibacteriota bacterium. Lineage (GTDB taxonomy): Bacteria > Patescibacteriota > Patescibacteriia > Magasanikbacterales > UBA922 > CAILTG01. Next base: position 22,479 of record CAILTG010000016.1, read on the forward strand.
CCTTTAGAAATGACAATTGAACTTGCCAAGGAGAACGGACTTGTAGTTGATGTTGATGAATTTAATGAAGAAATGAAAAAACACCAAGAACTTTCCCGAGCAGGAGCTGAACAAAAATTTAAAGGAGGATTGGCTGATACTTCAGAAATGTCCACTAAATATCACACCGCTACGCATTTATTATTAGCTTCGTTACGTCAGATTTTGGGTACCGATATTGTACAAAAAGGAAGTAACATTACTGCTGAAAGATTACGCTTTGATTTTAACTGGCCGGAAAAAATGACAGCAGAGCAAATTAAAGCAGTTGAAGATTTGGTAAATCAAAAAATTACTGAAAAAATTCCTGTGGAAATGAAAGAAATGTCAAAAGAAGAAGCAAAAAAGATTGTTACAGTATTATCGTTTGATTTGGATAAGTATGGTGATGTTGTTAAAGTATATAAAATAGGGGAGTTTAGTGCTGAATTTTGTGGTGGTCCGCACGTTGTTAATACTGGAGAACTAGGACATTTTAAAATTGTAAAAGAAGAAGCGAGCAGTGCGGGGGTGAGGAGAATTAAAGCAATACTTGAATAAATTTCAAATTCACCTAATTCACCTAATTTCCAATAAAATTATTAATGCTTAATTTTGAAATTTGTTATTTGGTCATTTTATTAGGTGAATTAGAAATTAGATGAATTAGTAATTAAAATTGATATTTGTGTTAAAAAAATTATTTAACTACTTCTGGTCTCTTCGTGAGCAGTTCATAAAATATTTTATCGTCGGTTTTTCCGGTGTATTTTTGGATTTGGGAACTTTAATTATTTTTAAGCAGTATTTAGGATTGTCGGCTGTTTTAGCAGTAGCACTAAATCAGTTTATTGTTTTAATATATAATTTTACTTTAAATAAATATTGGTCATTTGGCAATCGTGAATTGCCACATAAACAAATTGTTCGTTATTTAATTTTGGCAGGAATAAATTATTTTATTTCAGTGGCAGTAATGTACTTTTTTAATCAGCAGTTGGGTTATGATTATCGCTTGGTTCGGTTAGCGACAATTGTTTTAATGGTTTGTTGGAATTTCTTTTTGTATAAATATTGGGTGTACCAGAACACAATACAAGATACACATAAAAATATACAAAAAAAATTGTAGACTAGATAGCTTGTGTATAACTTAATAAATAGTAAAACTAAGAATTAAGAACTAAGAACTAATTTGGCTAATATTAGCTATTTATTTAAGCTGACGATATTCCCTTGACACAATCTCATTATTCAGGTAAAATATCGCCAGCCTTTGCTAAAGCTACGGCATGGCAAAGCCAGTATAAATATTTTGTTCATGTCAAAAAATGATGTAGTGGAAGTGCGCGGTACAGTTGAAGAATTGTTACCTGCAGCTACTTTCCGCGTAAAATTAGAAAACGGCCACGAAATTATTGCACATCTTTCTGGGAAAATGCGCTTAAATCGCATTCGACTGGGAGTAGGCGATGAAGTAAAGTTAGAAATGACACCTTACGATTTAACTAAAGGCCGGATAACTTATCGAGTTTAATTAAAGTTTATAAAAAAGTATCAACCAGTGCGGTGTAGCTCAAGTCCTCGTGAAAAGGCTGAAATGTCATTGAGGCGAGCGCAAAAATCGCGGCAGTGGTTGGTGATTTTGTGTTAATAAAAGATACCATTCGTATATTAGTATCATAAATTGTATGAAAGTAAAACCTTCTGTAAAAGTGCGTTGTGCAAAATGTAAAGCAGTACGTCGTTGTGGGGTTGTTTATATTATTTGTGAAAATCCTCGTCATAAACAAAGGCAAGGCACCAAAATAAGAAAGAAGGCCGCTTAATAAAATATTAATTATTATATCCTAAGTAAAATAATGTATGCGTGTATCAGGCATGACAATCCCCGGAGAAAAAAAAGTGTATGTTTCCCTTACCTATATTTATGGTATTGGTTTAACTTCTTCAAAAAAAATTCTAGTTGAAGCTAAAATTGATGAAAATACTCGCGTTAAAAATTTAACACCTGACCAAGAAGACTTGATTAGATCTATTGTGGAAAAGAAATACCGAACTGAAGGTGAACTCAGACGAGAAGTGTCTAGTAATATTAAACGTTTAAAAGACATTAAATGTTATCGTGGCATTCGTCATATTAAGCATTTGCCAGTACGTGGTCAAGCTACTCGGTCAAATTCTCGCACAGTACGCGGTAACAAAAGAAATACTGCTACTTCTGGTAAAAAAATATCAGCACAAAAAACTTAAGTTAAGTAGAGATTAATATTTAGAATACACAGATAAAAATTTTATGGCAGAACAAACAATAAAAAAAACAACCAAGAAAAAAATTGTTAAACAGGCTAGTCACGGCCGAGCTTACATTCAAGCTACTTTTAATAATACCATTGTTACTTTAACCGATCAGAATGGTGATGTGTTAGGTTGGGCTTCGGCTGGTATGATTGGTTTTAAAGGACCAAAAAAAGCTACACCTTATGCTGCTGGACAGGTAGTTAAAAAAGTGGTAGAAGCAATTGCTGCTTGTGGTTTAAAAGAAGTGAATGTTTTTGTAAAGGGAATTGGTGGCGGTCGCGAAGGAGCTATTAGAGCCCTGAATGCCAACGGAGTTCAAGTTTTGTCTATTAAAGATACTACTCCTATTCCACATAATGGCTGTCGTCCACCAGGAAGACGTAGAGTATAATTTAGTTATAAAGTTCATAAAGTTTTAAAGTTATAAAGTTAAACGTATGGGAAGATTTATTGGTCCAAAAAATAAAATTGCTCGAAGATTTGGTATTAATTTAGGTTTAAAATCTAATCCAGTTAAAGTTGCTCGGCGTTTAGCTCAGCCACCAGGAGTACATGGTCCTAAAAAGCGCCCAGGTATGGGATTGTCAGGATATGGAAAACAATTGGTTGAAAAACAAAAGGCTAAATATACTTATGGTCTTCGTGAAAAACAATTTAGACGTTATGTTACTGAAGCCACTAGAATTACCGGAGATTCAGGGGTAAACTTGCAACGAATTTTGGAAACACGTTTGGATAATGTGGTCTATCGGCTTGGTTTTGCTGATACTCGGGCACAGGCTAGACAGTTTGTTACTCATGGAATGTTTCAGGTAAATGACCATAAATTAGATATACCTTCTTATTTGGTAAAAGTTAATGATGTTATTGCTTTAAGAGAAAGCAAAGCTAAAAAGAAAATTTTTGAAACTATTGCGGATAAATTAAGTAAGGTACAAACAGCAGGTTGGTTGAGTTTGGATGCTCAAAAAAAATGTGGTAAAGTGTTGAATCAACCAGGAGAAAAGGATTTTGATAGAAATTTTGACGTAAAATTAATTATTGAATATTATTCTTCTCGTTAGAAGTATGGGGGGTCGGCTTAATTCCGTTTTAGGAAATTAGCTGACATTACACTATCTCAATCTGTTGGGGTGGTTATAAAAATAACTTTATGGAGCACATTCTTTTGCCAACAATTATTGAATTTATAGATACTGATCAACGAAATGTTGAAAAAGTGATTATTACCCCTTGTCATCAAGGTTATGGCACAACTTTGGGTAATGCTTTGCGCCGAGTATTGTTGTCATCACTTCCAGGTGCAGCTGTGGAATCGGTTAAAATTAATGGCGTACAGCATGAATTTTCCACTATTGAAGGGGTAAAAGAAGATGTGGTAGAGATAATTTTGAATTTAAAATTACTGGCTGTTAAGTTGTTTACTGATACTCCGGTAACTTTAATTTTAAGAAAGAAAGGTAAAGGAGAAGTAACAGCTGCTGATTTTGAAAAAAATGCTGATGTAGAAATAGTAAGTAATGATTTAAAAATTGCCACAATAACCAATGATAAAAAAATATTAGAAATGGAAGTTATTATAAATCGCGGTCGTGGTTATGTGCCAGTGGAAGAAAAAGATGCTAAAAATTTGGATTTAGGTACTATTTTAATTGATTCATTATATACGCCAATTCGTGATATAGGTTACAATGTAGAATTAACCCGTGTGGGTGATGTAACAGATTACGAAAAATTGACTTTGACAATTGAAACTAATGGTACTATTTCACCTAAAGAAGCAGTCCAACAAGCCACCACAATTTTAATGGATCATTTTGCTTTAGTTTTGGATGTGGCAGGTAACACTCTTAATGAACAGAAGCTGGAAAAATTGGCTAAAGATGAAACTGAGAAAGGGGAAAATGTTGAGGAAGAAACAGTAAAAAAAGAAAAGAAAATTAAAATAGCTAAAAAAATGAAAAAATAATAAGGAAATATTTATGCGACATTTAAATAAAAAATTTATTTTGGGGAGACTAACTGCTGAACGCCGTGCTTTAATGCGTAGTTTGGCAGAGAATTTGGTATTGAGGGAAGCTATAAAAACGACTAAGACAAAAGCTAGAGCACTTCGTATTGTTATGGAACCTTTAATTACTAAAGCAAAGAAAAATACTTTAGCATCACGTCGGGCAGTGATTAAAGTCTTGTATACTGAAAAAGCTGTAAAGAAAATGATGGAAGTAATTGGTCCACGTTATGCACAAAGAAATGGTGGGTATCTAAGAATAATTAAAATTAACCGCCGACCTAATGATGCAGCCGAGGTGGTAAGGGTGGAGTTTGTTTAGTTCACTAATTTATTGCACGAATAACACGAATTTTGTATGAAGACAGAAAAAATTAAAAGAAATATAATTGAGCTTGATGCCACTGATCAAGCGGTTGGTCGTTTGGCTAGTAAAGTGGTAATGACTTTGCGTGGTAAATATAAACCAGGTTTTGTTCCACATATTGATTCTGGTGACCAAGTAGTGGTAATTAATTGTGGAAAAGTTAAATTTACTGGACGTAAGTTGGTACAAAAAGATTTTCATCACCATTCAATGCATCCAGGTGGTTTAAAGACAGTTTCAATGAAGAAGGTTTTTGATAAGGATGCTACCAAAGTAATGGAACACGCAATTTATGGAATGATGCCTAAAAATCGCCATCGTGATCAGTTAATGAAAAGATTAACTTTAAAAGCTTAATATAATATGCTTAATAAGAAGGACAATTCAGGGATTAGAACTGTTGGTCGGCGCAAGACAGCTTCCGCTAGAGTTTTGTTGACATTAGGAGAGGGAAAAATAATCATAAATGGTAAGGACTTACCGGCTTATTTTCCATTAATTCTTTGGCAAGAAAAAGTTACTGCTCCTCTAAGAGTGGTTGGTAAGGAAAAAACCATGGATATTAGTGTAAAAGTGGCTGGTGGTGGTGTGAGTGCCCAAGCTGAAGCAGTACGCCATGGTATTGCCAGAGCATTAATAAAATGGAATGAAGAATTTAAAAAAGCTCTTAAGGCTGAAGGATTTTTAACTCGTGATCCACGCGCCAAAGAAAGAAAGAAATTTGGTTTACATAAAGCCAGGCGAGGACATCAATGGAGAAAACGTTAATCATTTCAGTACTGGAGCACCCTAGCATTCAAGCACTTAAAAAAATAAAACCGTTTTGCAAATGCAGAACGGTTTTTTAAAATTGCTTTTTAAATATATTTAGTATAGAATAACACTAATTAAAAATTAAATTATGACTTATAAAAATTGTCCCGATTGTGGAAGTGTTCAAACCTGGCACTGGTCTGAACGTTTAGAAGCTAGAGTTGAAATATATTTATTGCCAATAATAAAGCCTCTGTCTAAAATACAGGTAATTTTACGACCCTTGTTTAGAAAAATAGGACCAAAGATAACTCTTTTTTTTATTAATTTGACTGCTAAATTAAAATTAGCAAAAATTTTAATAGAACCAGATGAAAAAACTAATTATCGCGGACGTTGTTTTTGGGAAGAAGCTAAAAAGCGGGGGATTCAAATGTACGAGTATCGTATTTTTGGGCTTTATACAGATTCCTATTTTGCAAAATTTAATGGTAAATTTATTTTTTTTGATGGTTTGCCCCGGCCCAATAGTTTAGATTCAGAGTCTCTTGAATGGTTGGATAACAAAAGTTTAATGAATGCAAAATTTTTTAAAATAGGTATTCCAGTTGCTAAAAGTGGAGAAGCCACTAAATTAAAGAAAGCTTTGGAAATTTTTAGAAAGTTGGACAAACCAGTAATTGTTAAACCATCACTTGGTTCGCGTAGCCGTCATACTACTTTGCATATAAATAATGAAAATGAATTAGTTAATGCATTTATCAAGGCAAAAGCTATTTGCCCTTGGGTAACTATTCAAGAAGAACTAATTGGATCAGTTTATCGAGCCACTTTGGTGGGTAAAAAATTAATTGCTGTTTTACGTCGTGATCCGGCACTAGTAGAAGGTGATGGCATTCATAACATAAAAGAGTTGTTAGACCTAGAAAATTCTAATCCTGTACGTCAGGGCCCTTTATTTCATTTGTTGTTGGCTGATGAAATTGCTGAGACCGAACTAAAAAGACAAAATTTGTCATGGAAAGATATACCTAAATTTGGTCAGTTGGTGGTTTTGGGTAACAAAACTAGTCGAGGAGTTGGTGGGGGAATTGTGGATGTAAGTGACGAAGTTGATTTGGATAATAAACAGCTTTTCGAAGAAATAACAGCGGTGTTGGATGACCCTTTGATTGGGATAGATTTTATTATAACTGACATAAAAAAATCCTGGAAAATTCAGGAAAAGTGTGGAGTAATAGAATGTAATAGTCTACCTTTTATAGATTTACATCATTATCCATCTAAAGGAAAAATAAGAAATGTAGCAGCTGCTTTGTGGAATATTATTTTTCCGGATTCAGAACCAACCAGTCACCCAATAATTGTTTAAATTCTACTTCTTTAGCTGAAGTGTCTTTGTCATGAAGATGGTCAAAGGGACTGTATTCTGGGGTAAGTTCATAATGACCTCGGATTTCTCCATCAGAAAATAAACGTAGGTGATATTGATATTTAAAGTTTTTTAATAAACGTAGACTTAAAATTTCTTCTTCATCAATCCAAGCTAAGCGATTTTTGGTAAATCCAATACTCATTAGAAATTTTTTGAAATCATCGTTATTTTTTTGTGAATTTAGCCAACCTAAATGATACTCCTGGCGTTTAGGAAAAGGCCTATAGCCAAATATTTTGCTAAGATCTCTGCCTAACCAAAAAAATGGAACAATAATATACCACAGTATTTGTTTAAAATAATCTCTAATTTTCATAGCATTGATTTACGCAGATCTAAATAGCTAGTTTTTGTTTTTTTACAACATTTTTATAGAGGTTAGCAATATTATATCACTTAATATGTCTATTGTTAAGTATTAGGCTTAAAAGTTGAATAATTATCGATTTTAGGGTAAAATGGATGTAATATGTCAAATTCTGTAGCTAAAAATACCGCTTTTATAACCACTGCTTTTATTGGTCAAAAGATTATTTCTTTTGTTTATTTTACTTT
>CAILTG010000017.1 GCA_903837125.1 Candidatus Magasanikiibacteriota bacterium
AAGAATATTAAAGAATTAATAAATTATTTTCAGATTTCCGGATTAAAATTAATTGAAGAAAAATATTATCCTTGCTCGTATGCTTATTTGCATCGTTTTCCGGTAATAAACTGGTTAAGTAAATTGTATGATTATTTAATTGGTTTGATAGGCAATAAAAAATGGATGGGTCAGGTTTGTTTAGTTTTTAAAAAATAAATATGTGGATAAAAAAAGTCGCCATTGACTTGGGTACAACTAATATATTGGTTTTTGTTCCTAAAAAAGGTATTGTGGTAAATGAGCCTTCGGTGGTGGCAATTTCCAAAGAAGATGGAAAAGTTTTGGCAGTGGGAGCCGAGGCCAAAGATATGATCGGTCGTACGCCAGATTCTATTGTGGCTGAACGTCCTTTAAAAGACGGAGTAATTGCTAATTATCGGACTACTGAAGCCATGCTCCGTTATTTTATTAATAAAGCTTTAGGTGGAGTGAGGTTGTTTCGTCCAGAAGTGATGATTGCTGTACCAGCGGGCATTACTTCTACCGAACGTCGCGCAGTAATTGATGCGGCCATGGCAGCTGGGGCGCGCGCGGCTTATATTATTAAAGAGCCAATTGTGGCGGCCATTGGCGCTGATATTCCTATTGGTAGTGCTTCGGGGCATATGATTATTGATATTGGCGGGGGCACGGCTGAAAGTGCAGTACTGTCTTTGGGTGGAATTGTCTCATGGGGGTCAGTGCGAATTGGTGGCAACAAATTTGATGCTTCAATTGCCGAACATATTAGAAGAAAATATGGTTTGGCGATTGGCGAACGTTCAGCTGAGGAAATAAAAATTCAAATTGGTTCAGCCATGTTTATGGACAAACCTTTGTCTATGGAAGTAAAGGGCCGAGATATGGTTTCTGGATTACCCAAAACCATTACGGTTACTTCTGATGATACTACCGAGGCCTTACAGCATGATTTAGAAGGTTTGGTTGAAGCCATTAAAGAGGTTTTACATAAGACTCCGCCAGAATTATCGGCTGATGTAATGGACAAAGGAATTGTGATGTCTGGTGGTTCAGCACTGCTCCGGAACATTGGTGAATTGATTGCCGAAGCCACTGGTGTGGCTTGCTATATTGCTGATGAACCACTGCTTTGTGTGGCTAAGGGAACGGGGATCGCTTTGGAGAATTTGGAGAGTTATAAAAGATCCATATTGGCTACCAAGTAATGAATTTTTAATTATGCTTATTGGTATTGATGCCTCACGTGCTAATCATGATCAAAGAACTGGAGTAGAGGAATATGCCTACTCTGTAATTCAGGAATTAAAGAAAATAACACCCGATAATGTTCGGGTTGTTTTATATACAGACAGGTCATTGCAAGGCGAGTTGGCGAAGTTACCGGTTAATTGGTCGGAAAAAGTTTTACATTGGCTGCCTAAAAGATTGTGGACGCAAATTAGATTGAGTCTAGAAATGTTTTTAAATCCGCCTGATATTTTATTTATTCCGGCTCATGTTTTTCCTATTATTCATCCTCAAAAAACAGTCATGACCATTCATGATATTGCCGCGATTAAGTTTTCTAAAAGTTATAATTGGTTTGAACGACGGTATACTTTGTGGTCCTCCAAATATGCAGTGAGAAAATTATGGCAAGTGTTAGTCCCATCTGAATTTACTAAACAGGAGTTAATTTCCAATTTCCAAATTTCTCCCGCCACAGCGGGATCCCGTCTTCATAGCGGGACAATTTCCAATAAAATTAGTGTTATTTCACATGGGTATGATAAGAGATATCAAAAGATTGAGAATAAGACTAAGATTGAAGAAGTGTTAAAAAAATATTCAATTAAACAGCCATTTTTATTATCAGTTGGTCGATTGGAGGAGAAAAAAAATACAGTAAGAATTGTTGAAGCTTTTAATTTATTGAAAGTCCGAAATCCGAAGTCCGAAGTTCAGCTGGTTCTGGTTGGTAAGCCTGGCTATGGTTATGAAAAAGTTAAGCAAGCAATTGAAGTTAGTCCATTTAGATCAGACATTATTACTCCTGGCTGGGTGGCGGAAGATGATTTGCCGTATTTAATGAGTGGGGCTGAAGTTTTTGTTTTTCCTAGTTTATACGAAGGTTTTGGTTTACCAGTTCTGGAAGCATTAAGTTGTGGCTGTCCAGTAGTGGCGTCCAAGGGTAGTTCGTTGGAAGAAGTGGGTGGGAACGCTTGTTTATGTGTTGATTCAGAGAATATTGAAGAAATTAAAGAAGCAATTATGAAATTATTGCAGAATACGGAATGTAGAATGCAGAATATTGCGAAGGGGTTAGAAAGGGTTAAGGAATTTAGTTGGGAAAAGTGTGCTCGTGAGACACTTAAACAGCTGACCATTTAAACACCTGGATAATTGTGTGGTGAGGTGGTCGTGTGGTAAGGTGGTGTTTAGTTAGTAATGAGTGTGGCGTTTCGCCAGCAGATATGTTATTATATTTAATATGGAAGAAATTATTGGTCATGAGAAGGTACTAGAATTTTTTACTAAGGTTATGGCCAATAATCAACTAAGCCATGCCTATTGTTTTGTGGGTCAAAATGGAGTGGGCAAGAAAAGGGTAGCTGAATGGTTGGCAGCTAAAATTTTGGGAGTGACAGAAGAGAAATTAAAAGCTACACCTGATTATATTTTAGTAGAAAGATTGTTTGATGAAAAAGAAGGTAAGACCAAAAAAGATATTATTGTGGAACAAATACGGGATTTGCGGGGAATTCTGGCTAGAAGCGCATTTTTGGGAGGAAATAAAGTGGCTTTGATTGATCAGGCCGAACTATTGAATAAAGAAGGAGCTAATGCTTTTTTAAAAAATTTGGAAGAACCAACAGCTAAAACAACAATTTTTTTATTAACTGATAATGAGAAAGAACTCCCCGAGACTATTCGTTCACGTTGCCAGATTATTTATTTTTATCCAGTTCCGAGAGAAAAGATTTTAGCAGCGCTTTTAAAAAAGGGAGTTGAAAAAACTAGAGCAGAGGAATTGTCTCGGCTTAGTCGCGGTTTGCCGGGTTTAGCCTTGAATTGGCTGAATCAGCCGGAAGAATGGGAAGTCTATCAAAAAGAAACAAACAGGTTTTTGTCATTGCTCGGTAAAAGTTTTTATTTAAAATTGCAAGCAGTAGAGGATTTGTTTGGTGATAAAACCGATCATGTTGCCACTAGAGAAAAATTGCAAATAATTTTGAGTAATTGGCAACTTTTAGTTAGGGATATTTTTTTAAAAGATAATGGACTAGAGATTTACAGCCTTCAGAAAGTGGTAGAAAAAAAAATTAATAGTCAAGAATTATTAGAAATTGAAGAGAAAATTTTTTTAGCTCGTGATTGGTTGGAAAAGAATATTCACCCGCGATTACTAGTAGAACAAATTTTATTAGAATTACCTTAAAAAATACTAATATACTAATATTTATGAAAAAATATCTTATTTATCTTGGTTTCATGTCATTGGTCATATTATTCACTGGCCAGTCATGTGTTTCTTTAAATAGTAACAACACTAAACCAACCACCAGTGGCCCGGCAGGCATGTTTGTTTCCACAGATAAAGGAGATACTTGGAAACAAATTAGTGCTTTACCAACCGCCGATGGCGTAAAAAGTATTTCTGGGGTAAGTGTTTATCATATTTTTGAAGATCCAGAGGATACCAGTGCCATGTATTTGGCTACTCGTAGCAATGGTTTATTTTATTCTTACAATGATGGTGTGAGTTGGCAACATTCGGGACCTCCTTTTTCCAGTGGTTTTATTTATAGCATCGCGATACACCCTAAAAATAAATGTATAGTTTATTCCGCTACTGGGTCACAAGTGTTTAAAACCAATGACTGTAGTCGTTCTTGGGTAGAAATGTATCGTGAATCAAGGTCTGATGTAAAAATAATTTCTTTGGCTTTTGATCCATTTTTTGCTAATGATATTATTGTGGCCGAAGATAATGGCGATTTATTAAAAAGTGTTGATGAAGGTAAAAGTTGGATGTTGGTTAATCGTTTTGGCTTAAAAATTTCGGAAATTTGGGCTGATTCTTTGCAACAAAATGTTTGGTATATAATTACTCGCGCCGATGGTCTTTATCGTTCTACTGATGGCGGTACTACTTGGGTTTCGTTGAAAGACAAAATGTCCGCTTTTTCCGGGTCTTTGGATTTTCGGCGTTTTCTAATGAATTATACAAAACCAGGAGTTATTTATTGGATTTCTACTTATGGAATTTTAATTTCCAATGATAGTGGAGACACTTGGGCTTCTTTGCCTTTAATCACTCCTCCAGGGAGTGCCAATATTTACGGTTTTGCTGTTAATTCACTTAATGATCAAGAAATTTATTATACAGCCACTATTAGTGATCGCTCCACTTTTTATCGCAGTCTTGATGGCGGCAAAAATTGGGTAACTAAAAAATTACCTTCTGGACAAATACCTACTGCGCTTAGAGTTAAACCTGGACAAGACACTGTTTTATATTTAGGGTTTACTATACCACCCACACAGTAGACACCCAAACACTTGATTATGATGGCATAACCAACAGATAGAGAAGTTAAAATTAACTATAATTACTTAGTAAAAAAATATAATCAAAATACAAATAAAATATGAAAACAAATATGACGTCATATTTTGCTAATATTTTAATAATATTTATTAATCAATTTTCGCTATGAATTACGTTCAAATGTACAAAGAAGAATTTGGTAAGTCAATTGAATATTTAAAAACTGACATCTCTAGTTTACGTACGGGCCGAGCTACGCCAGCTTTGGTGGAGGATATACCTATTGAGGCTTATGGCACTAAGCAGCCCCTAAAACATGTGGCAGCTATTTCAGTAGCCGATGCTAAAACTTTAAATATCGTGCCTTGGGATAAAAGTGTAATGAAAGCAGTGGAAGATGGTATCCGTGCTTCACAATTGGGAATTAATCCGGTTAACGATGGTAAATTAATTCGTTTGTCTTTGCCAGATTTAACTACTGAACGTCGACAGGAGTTGATTAAAGTTTTGCATCAAAAATTGGAAAATTCCAAAATTTCTATACGTAAAGTTCGTGAAGACATTAAAAACTTTATTGAAAAAGGAGAAAAGGACAAAGAGTTAGGTGAAGATGAAAAATTTAAGCAATTAGATGAACTAGAAAAAGTGGTTAAAGAATTTCAGGAAAAAATAAAAGTTATTGGAGAAGAAAAAGAGAAGGAAATAATTACAGTATAGAAATAAAGTTTATAAAGTCAAAACCGTTGGTGAAAGCTAACGGTTTTTTATTTACTCGTTGACATTGTGGCATAAAATTGGTACAATATTTTTATCAAAAAAGCTTTAATTTAAGCTATTTTATTAATCATATGGAAGACAAAATGGACAAAATTATTTCACTTTGCAAACGTCGTGGTTTTATTTTTCCTGGCTCAGAAATTTATGGAGGTTTAGCCAATTCTTGGGATTATGGTCCTTTGGGGCATTTATTGAAGCAAAACATCAAATCTTTGTGGTGGAAGTTTTTTGTACAGGAGCGCAGTGATATTGTGCCTTTAGACAGTGCCATTATTATGAATCCAAAGGTTTGGGAAGCCTCGGGACATTTGCAAAATTTTTCCGATCAACTAGTTGAATGTAAAAAATGTCATCATCGCTTTCGCATTGATCATTTGTTGGAAGCCAAAGGTATTGAACCTAAATATGATAAAGAGAAAGTGATTGTGCCAGAGGAAGTAAATTGTCCGGACTGTGGTGGAACCCTAACTGAACCTAAAAGTTTTAATTTAATGTTTAAAACTTTTTTGGGTACTACCGATGATACTTCCCTTACTGCTTATTTACGTCCAGAAACTGCCGGAGGTATGTTTGTTAATTTTAAAAATGTTTTAAACGTAACCCGTAAAAAATTGCCGTTTGGTATTGCTCAAATTGGCAAGTGTTTTAGAAATGAGATTACTCCAGGTAATTTTATTTTCCGTACGCGAGAATTTGAAATTGGTGAATTTGAATATTTTATCAATCCGAAAGATTGGGAGAAAATTTTTGAAATGTGGTTGGCAGAAATAAAACACTGGTGGAAAGATGCCATGCAAATAAATATGGATAATTTAGTCTGGCATGAAATTCCCGAAGATGAGCGAGCCTTTTACAGTAAACGCACAGTGGATATTGAATATAAGTATCCATTTGGTGTTCAAGAATTGCATGGTATTGCTTATCGCACTGATTATGATTTAAGTAGACATGAAAAAGTGAGTGGTGCTGACTTGCATTATACTGATTTGGAAACAGGTGAAAAATTTATTCCCCATGTGATTGAACCAACTTTTGGCATTGATAGAATGCTTTTGGTTTGTCTATTAGAAGCTTATCATGAAGAAGAAGTACCTGTTACCGATTTAACAAAGGAAAGGGAACAAGCCTCCTCCGCTAAGGCTTCGAAGGCCGAAGTGCGAGTAGTAATGAAATTTCCTAAATATTTGGCGCCAATTCAAGTGGCAGTTTTGCCATTATCTAAAAAAGAAGAATTATCCAGTGTGGCTGAAGACCTTGCCGATGATTTGAGAAAAGTTTATACAGTTGATTATGATGAAACTCAATCAATTGGTAAGCGTTATCGTAGGCAAGATGAAATTGGCACGCCATATTGTGTGACGGTTGACTTTGAATCTTTAGTAGATAAAAAAGTAACGGTGCGCGATCGTGATACTATGAAGCAAGAAAGAATTGAAATTAAGGAACTGAAAAATTATTTACAGGAGAAATTTATTTAATATGCACCGAAGAGTAGTTGATTTACCAATTAGTGTTGAGGGTGAACCCTTTTTTAAGGAGACGCATTTATCTGACAAGGAGAGAGAAGTTTTAAAAAAATATTGTATTGCGCTTACTGAAATTTCTCGGAAGTCAAATCGAATAAGTTGTGAAGATGTATGGAATATATTCAGATATTTAAGTATCTTGAAAAAAAATATTCCTGAATTGGATTTAGAAGGTAGTGTGGACACAGGTGAATTGAAGGGAAGAATGGTTAAATTTTTAGAAGATCCAGAAATATTGGGAATGATTTCTATGAGAAATGTGATAACCTCTGCAGGAAATGAAAATAAGGGTAAATTAGCTGAGGGTTTACTGCCGCAAGCAGCCGCTTTGGATAATTTAGAAAGAAAACGTTTAAAAATAGATTTGTTGATTGTGGATGTTGTAAATTATTTTAAAGAAAATGAGTTATAATTTTTAAGGTTTTTTTATATGGCAAGAATTGAAGATTTACAAAAGTTGTATGAAGTACTGAACGCGCCAAATGGGAAGAAGGCTAAATCGCCAAATGAGTGGTTAGCTGAGTGTGCTCATAGATTTTCAGAAGTGGTGGGAGTGGAAGTGAAAATAGATGAAACTGGTAATTTTATACCTATTGATTCCAGCATAATTTTAGATCCGGCCTTGTTGAATCTGGAATCAGTGAAAGGAATAAAAGTTTTAGTAGAATCTGTACGTAGAGAGGCTGGATTGAATGGAGAATTTAAAGATAAAAGAAAATAAAATATGAATTATCAAAAATATCAATTAAAAAACAAAACCGCTGCGTTTCTGATTCCTTTAAAAGATACTCAGTCAGTTACAGTTTTAGTAATGTTTCCTGTGGGTTCACGTTATGAAGCGAAAGAAACTTCTGGCATTTCACACCTCATTGAGCATCTGATGTTTAAAGGTACCAAAAAAAGGCCAAACACTTTAGTCTTAACTCGTGAAATTGATCGACTAGGTGCAGAATATAATGCTTTTACCAGTAAAGAATATACTGGTTATTATATTAAGACTGATGCTAAATATTTAGAAACTTCTCTGGATATTTTATCCGACATGTTATTCAATTCCAAATTTGCCACTAAGGAAATGATTAAAGAAAAAAAAGTAATTGTGGAAGAAATTCGCATGTACAACGATAATCCCATCATGCGCATTGAACAACTATTTGAAAGTTTGTTTTATAAAGGTTCTTTGGGGGCAGATACTGGCGGTACCGAACAAACAGTAATGAGTATGGAGAGGCAAGTAGTTTTGGATTATCGAAAAAAATATTATCAGCCAAATAATATTACTGTAATAGTAGCAGGAAAATATGATATAGATATCAAAAATAAATTGAATAAATATTTTTCTTTACAAAAAAATATTGGGCAAGTTGATAAAAAATTTGTCGGAGCGGAGTTAGGTGTAGAAAAAAAAGACCAAAGAATTTTAGTGGAAAATAAAAAAACTGATCAAATTCAGCTAATGATTGGATTTCCGGCATTAAATTATTTGGATGAAGAAAATATTCCATTGGCGGTGTTGAATACTGTGTTTGGTGGGTCCATGAGTTCACGATTATTTATTCAGGTGCGAGAGAGAAGGGGATTGGCTTATTTTATTAGAAGTGGAGCAGAAAATTTTCGTGATGCGGGATATTTTTATGTGCGTGTGGGGTTGGAAGCAAAAAATATTAATAAGGCTTTACAAGTTATTAAGAATGAAATGAAAAAAATTGTCAGTCGAGGAATTACTGCTAAAGAATTAAAAGATGCTAAAACTCACATTCGTGGTGCTTTGACATTGTCTCTAGAAGATTCCAGTGCCCAAGCTAATTGGTATGCTAGACAAGCTTTGTTTATGGACGAAATTAAAACCCCAGAAGAAAAATTAAAAGAGTTGGAGCAGGTTGCTAATAAAGGCATTAAAATGTTGGCCAAGAAAATTTTTGATTGGAATAAAATTCGGATAGCTGTTATTGGAGACATAAAAAAAGAAGAAATTAATTTTTAGTATCATTCCGAGGAAGCCGATTCAAATTGGCTGATGAGGAATCTTTCTTTAAAATTTATGAAATATATCTTTGGTAATTGGAAAATGTATTTAGATTTAGGCGAGTCGGTAATATTGGCCAATGAATTGGCTGAGGAAGTTTTTACTGACGATAAAATGGAAATAGCCATTTTTCCTACTGCTTTGGCTTTTTCTAATGTGGCCACAATTTTTTCTGGCACTTCAGTGGCAGTGGGTCCTCAAGACGTGGCTTGGCAGCCAAAAGGTGCTTATACCGGTGGTGTGTCTCCTTTAATGTATAAAGACTTGGGGGCCAGATATGCACTGGTCGGTCATTCTGAACGTCGTCATGTATTTGGTGAAACTGATGAAGAAGTAAGAAAAAAGGTGGAAGCTTGTTTGGATACAGGACTTATTCCAGTAGTTTGCATTGGCGAGACCAAACAGGAAAAAGATGAAGGTAAAAGGGAATATCGTTTAAAAAAACAGCTAATGAAAGTTTTTGAAAATTTAAATTTAAATGGCGGAAAGATTATGGTGGCTTATGAACCAGTATGGGCTATTGGTACTGGAGATGCCTGTAATCCTCTTGATGCTGATGATATTCATGGTTGGATAAAATTAGAATTGAAGAATTATCATGACATAGAGGTTCCAATTTTGTATGGTGGTAGCGTTAAACCTGATAATGTGATAGATTACTTGCGTCTAGAAACTGTGGATGGTGTTTTGGTGGGAAATGCCTCAACAAAAACGGAAACCTTTGTGCCCTTAATTAGGGCAGTGGAAAAAATAAAATAAAATTATGTATTCAATTTTTTCATTAATTTTAATCATTGTTTCTTTGGGAATAATAGTTTTTTTAATTATTAGACGTTTTCCGCAGTTGGCCTTATTAGATGTGGAGGCCATACCCGAAGTTAAGGAAAATGAGAAAAAAAATGAATTATTGCGTAGGCGGGTTGAAAAAAAAGCGCAGGAAAGCAAAATGAAATGGTTGAAAAGAATAAAGCCATTAATTCAAAAATTAAAAGAAGTACAATTGGCTTTTAGAAAGTATGTGGGAAAAGTAGAAAGAACTATTTTGGAGGAAATCACCAAAGAAAAAATTAATAAATCTCCTGAACAAAAAGTAGAAGAAGCCCAGAGTTTACAGACTATGCTTCAGGAAGCAAACTATTCTTTTGAACATGAAGATTGGGACGGAGCAGAAAAAAAATATATTGCAGCCATAATTATAGATTCTAAAAATGAGGATGCTTATTATGGTTTAGGTCAGACTTATCAAAAAAGAAAACAATTAAAAGAAGCAGAAGAAACTTTTCAATTTTTATTACAATTAAATTTCAATCATAGTTTGGCTTTGGCTAGATTGGCAGAATTGGCCGAAGAAAGCGGGCGAGTAGAAGAAGCAATTGGTTATTATGAAAGGTGCCTTTTGCTTGAGGATTCTCGGTCGGTAATTTTTACTAAGATTGCCAACTTACTTAAGGGTCTTAATCAGCTGTTACCAGCGTTAGAAGCTATCAAACAGGCTGTAGAATTGGAACCGCAAAATCCTAAATATCTTGACAATTATCTAGAAACTAGTATAATGCTGGGGGATAAAAAGTTAGCTAAGGAAATTTATCAGCAGCTTAGAATGGTAAATCCTGAAAATCAAAAGTTGGTTTCTTTTAAAGAAAGAATAGAAAAAATTGTTTAGCAAATAACGCCGCCTTAGCTCAGTTGGTAGAGCAACAGTTTTGTAAACTGTGGGTCCTGGGTTCGAATCCCTGAGGCGGCTCACCCGAAAGGGATGAGAACAAAAATTGGACGGGTTCCCGAGCGGTCAAAGGGGACAGACTGTAAATCTGTTGGCTCCGCCTTCAAAGGTTCGAATCCTTTCCCGTCCACATAAGTGAATTTGACGAAGAATTGACCTCGCCGCGCGCAAAGCGCGCGGCTCGGACTGCCGTTTCCGCCAAGAAATTCCAGGGGGTTTTGAAATCCAAATCCAA
>CAILTG010000018.1 GCA_903837125.1 Candidatus Magasanikiibacteriota bacterium
AAGGATTCAAGATTAGACTCAAGACCATACCGATAACGTTTAATAAAAGAATAGTTTTAAATTTATTTTGAGCCAAAAGTGTTTGTTGTAAAACAGTGCCAATAAATACACCGATAATAGACCAAATATAAATTCTAAGTAAAACAATACTTTGGGCATAAACTGGCCCGTACAAAATATTTACTATAAAAGGAGCGGTAATAAAAATAAGAACGCAAATTACTAACGAAAGGTAAAAAAGCAATGAGTATAGTTTCTTACTTCTTGCTAGAAAAAGTTCATGGTTAGTCTTTTGGGCATTTAAGATAGCTGGTAATAACGACATGCATACTACACCGGAAATAAAAAACCAAACCTCAGAAAAGCGCACAGCCACTACGTAGAGTCCAACTGCTTCTGAACCTAGAAAGATTTTCAAAAAAATTTGATCAACTCTGACATAGATGACGGTGGCAATCGCAGAAATTGTAAAAGGCCAGGAATTAATTATAAAATTGCGAATCAAATCCTTATCAATTTTCCAATCGAATATTTTCCCAACGCATTTCTTGTATAAGTAGACATAGCCCACTGCGGATAAGAGATAGTCAAGAACATATGATAATAATAAATAAAATATATCGACGTTCAGACTAATAAGAATAAATTTAATTATAGTTGAAGCGATAGCCACAAAAATATTCATTGGAACAACACTTTTCATGGTTGCGTGAGACTGAAAGTAAATATCAATAAGATGAATGGATTGGAAAATGGTAAAAGTGGAAAAAGTTAGAACTAAAATAGTTGTGATTTGGCTGTTGGCAAATATAAAAGAGGCAACTGTAGCTGTTACTATTGTCAAAAAAGCATTTACAAATTTTATGACCAAAGCCGAACCAAGAATTTTATCAGTATTTTCTGGTTCGTTACTGAGTTTTTTTAGAAGAATGGAATCAATGACAAAAATGAAAGTGCCGGCAATACTAACAAAACTAATTACAAAATTTAAGGTTCCAAAATTTTCCACACCTAAACTTCTGGCCATATAAACACTGACAAAAAAGGACAATATTAAAGTTGAAATTCTCCCAAAAAACATCCAGCCCATATTTTGGGAATATTTCTGAAAGCCGGGATGTTCCAGTTTTTCTTTAATGTATTTGTGAGCGCGCTGATACATAATTTAGACTTAACTCTAGCATTATTTATGGTTTTTTTTAAGAGGTGCAAGGATATCAATATGTGTTATACTTTGAGTCAATAATTATTATTTATTTAAACGTTTACAAATCATGAACAAGTTTTTGAAGGCTCTGATCTATGTTGGGATTTTCGCTATACCGTTTGTACCATTTTTGGTGCCCAGCTCGATGTTTTTCCCTTATATTACAGGTAAAAACATGATGTTTCGACTAATTGTGGAAATTATTTTTGCCGCTTGGGCCATCCTGCTTTTGCGTGATGCTAAATATCGTAGTAAATGGTCATGGTTATCGGTCGCTATTGGTATCTTTGTTTTGATAGTAGCCTTGGCTGATATCTTTAGTGAGAATTCGACCAAAAGCTTATGGAGTAATTTTGAAAGAAT
>CAILTG010000019.1 GCA_903837125.1 Candidatus Magasanikiibacteriota bacterium
ATTATCGAAGGAGGACAACCAAAAGTTTTGGAAAATAAAGAAGGGTTTAGAACTACACCGTCCGTGATTGCGGTGTCAAAAACTGGTGAACGTTTAGTTGGTCAATTGGCCAAAAGACAGTCGGTTACCAACCCTAAGAATACTTTATATTCTATTAAACGTTTAATTGGCCGACGTTTTGAGGATGCTGAAGTTCAGCGCGATTTGAAATTGATGCCCTATAAAATTGTTAAGGCTGGAGATGGTGTGAAAGTGGAAATGAGCAATAAAGAATATACCCCACAGGAAATTTCGGCCATGATTTTGCAAAAGTTAAAAGCTGACGCAGAAGGTCGATTAGGAGAAAAAATTACTGAAGCAGTAATTACGGTACCAGCCTATTTTAATGATTCACAACGTCAGGCAACTAAAGATGCTGGAGAAATTGCGGGTCTTAAAGTGAGTAGAATTATCAACGAACCTACGGCTGCTGCTCTGGCTTATGGTTTTGATAAAATTAAAGATCAAAAAATTGCTGTTTATGATTTAGGTGGTGGTACTTTTGATATTTCAATTTTGGAGATTGGTCATGATGTAAAAGAAGAACAGTCTACAGTGGAAGTTAAATCTACCAATGGTGACACTCATTTAGGTGGTGATGATTTTGATCAACGGATTTTGGAATATATTTTGGAAGAATTTAAACGCCATGAAGGTGTTGATTTAAGTAAGGATGCTTTGTCTTTGCAACGTGTGCGTGATGCTGCAGAAAAAGCTAAAATTGAATTATCTAGCACACCAGAAGTAGAAATTAATGAACCGTTTATTACTTCCACAGTTGATGGCCCAAAACATTTGAATTTAAAATTGACTCGTGCCAAATTGGAAGAGTTGATAGGGGATTTAGTAGACAAAACTATGGGACCGGTTAAAAAAGCCATGGAAGATTCTGGTTTTAAAATTTCTGATATTAACGAAGTAATCATGGTCGGTGGTATGACTCGTATGCCACTCGTCTTAAAAAAAGTGGAAGAATTTTTTGGTAAAAAACCCAATGTTTCTGTAAATCCTGATGAAGTAGTAGCAATTGGTGCCGGTATTCAGGGTGGACAATTACAAGGTGATCTTGGTAAAGAAATTTTATTGCTTGACGTTACACCTTTATCACTTGGTTTAGAAACTTTAGGTTCAGTCATGACTCCGTTAATTGAACGCAATACCACAATCCCAACTAGTAAATCACAAGTATTTTCTACTGCTGCCGATAATCAACCAAGTGTAGAAATTCATGTGCTTCAAGGTGATAGACCAATGGCTGCTGATAACAAGACTTTAGGACGCTTTATGTTGGATGGTATTCCACCAGCTCCACGCGGGGTGCCACAAGTTGAAGTTACTTTTGATATTGATGCCAATGGTATCGTGAATGTCAAAGCTAAAGATAAAGCTACTAATAAAGAACAATCAATTCGCATCGAAGCTTCTTCTGGTCTTTCTAAAGAAGAAATTGAAAAAATGAAAAAAGATGCTGAAGCCCACGCTGATGAAGATAAAAAGAAACGAGAATTAATTGAAGTGCGTAATTTGGCCGATACTATGGTTTATACTACGGAAAAAATGATGAAGGACGTTGAAGAAAAGAAAATTGCCATAACTGACGAAGAAAAACAAAAAGTTGAAGAAACTTTAAAGGCTGTAAAAGAGGTGAAAGATAAAGATGATGTTGAAGCTATAAAAAAAGTTTCAGAAGAACTTTCTAAAGCTGCTCAAGAAGTTGGTAAAAAAATGTATGCTGCTGAATCCGCCTCCGCTAAAGCTGCGTCGGACAAGCAATCTGAAGAAAAGAAAGATGAAAAGAAGGACGAGGGGCCAATTGAGGGAGAAGTTGTTAAATAGTTTTATGACTCAGAAATATTTAAGAAATATTGTTGTCATCTATAGAGAGATGCAAAATGATCCAGGAGAACTGTTCAAATATTGTTTGCTTCCGGTTTTAGAAGATCTAATAGCCCAAAGATTATTAGAAGCTAATTTAATTACTGAAGATGATGTTGACGCTGCTGATGCTGACGGAAAATTTAAACAATATGTTGGTCATGAAAAAATTGGTATAGTGGTTGAAAATAAAGTAAAAGAAATATTGAGTTCTGAATCTGCCGAAGAAATTGAGGTAGTTCTTGAATGGTTAGAAGATTATTTGAAAAAGAATGGCATAGAAATTACGCTTAAAGACTACGCGTTGTTAGAGTCCAGATTAAGATCCAAAATAAAAACTAGAGAAATGGAAATGATGGCACAACTTGTTCCAGAATCTAAGGCGGGGAAAACGATTAGGTATGCAGATGATTTAAAATTACCTGATGAAATAATTGTTCCAGCAACAGAGGATGAAATTGTTAGATTTAATGAAAAAGAAAAATCTGCGAAAGTAGTACCTTTTGATCCAAGCAGGCGGAGAAAATAATATTTAGATTTTAACAATGAGAGAATTAACGATTTATTATTTAAAAT
This sequence comes from Candidatus Magasanikiibacteriota bacterium, assembly GCA_903837125.1. Classification (GTDB taxonomy): domain Bacteria; phylum Patescibacteriota; class Patescibacteriia; order Magasanikbacterales; family UBA922; genus CAILTG01. The sequence goes on from CAILTG010000019.1 coordinate 2,491, forward strand.
TAAATTATATGCTTGAAGATCCGGAGATGGTACAAGCAGTGGAGGCTTTTAAGGATTATTTTAGAGAAATAATAAAAAATGCTGGTAAAGATGCCACTTTAGCATTGGTTGAAGTTGATAAATTAACCAGTCAGGAATTAATTTTGTGGAGAGAATATCAAGGGTTGTTGAAATTTTTTAAAGATCACACAAAAAATGATCAAATAGTTGTTCAAGAAGAAATGGAAAGTTTGTTACAAAGAATAGAAGATTTTTTAAAGAAATCAAAATCTGGATGGAGTCAGACAAAAAATCGTTTTTATCCGTGGTTTACCAACAGGCTGGGTATTTTACTTAATGGATTACAAGTTATTGTTGACCATGTTGATGATACAGATTTTAAAGAAAATATTAAATTTATTTCGGATGAATGTGACAGGTATGCATCCATTATTGTTTAATTGGTTTTTAATTATCATTGTCTAATAATTTTTTTTATGGAAAGAATGTATATTTCAGAAATATTTAAAAGACTTAGATTAACCAAAGATGTTGTTGATAAATTGGGAGGAGTAAAGGAAGTTCAAAAAATAATAAATAAGATATTGTTTGATTTGTTGGATAGGGAGATGGAAAACGGCAGGTTGGTGGACTTAAAAGGACACATGAAATTAGCAGAAGATTATGAAATATTTAAAAAACGTTGTTTGAAGGAAATACGTGCTGATAGATTAACTAATATGGATGTGCCTTTGTGGGATATGGAATGTTTTTTAGAGGATAATTTTGAATGGGAGAAAGCGGATTTGGCCAATACAGTGGTTGCAGAATTTGAAAAAATAAGAGAGGGTAGGGAAAGACCGGAAACAGCGGAACACTTAAGCGGTGGAGAGCATAGGCAAAAAAGTTAAGTTTAAGCAAAAATTATTTTGGTAAATTATGTCCAAAGACTATTATAAAATTTTAGGGGTTGAAAAAAGTGCTTCGCAAGATGAAATTAAAAAAGCTTTTCATAAAATGGCTCATAAACATCATCCAGATAAAGAAGGTGGAGATGAAACCAAGTTTAAGGAAGTGAATGAGGCATTTCAAGTGGTAGGCAATGCTGAAAAACGCGCTAAATATGATCAATTTGGCTCTGATTTTGATCAACAGGGCGGTTTTGGCGGTGGACAGGGCTGGGAAGATTTTATGCGGGCGGCTAGAGGTGGTGGCGGAGGTTTTCAAAATATGGACTTTGGTGGGGTAGACTTGGGTGATATTTTTGGTGATATGTTTGGGTTTGGCGGTGGTCGTCGTTCTCGCGGTCGCGGACAATCGCGGGGTAATGATGTACAAGTTGATATTGAACTGGATTTTAAAGAAGCAGTTTTTGGTGCAGAAAAAGAAATTAGACTTAATAAAAATAATGCTTGTGATGTTTGTGTCGGTTCGGGGGTTGAACCAGGCAGTAAAATGACTACCTGTTCAGATTGTAAAGGGCAAGGACAAGTGCGGCGTGTCCAGCAAACAATTCTTGGTGCTATGCAAACAGTAGGCGTTTGCCCCACCTGTCAGGGACAGGGGCAAAAGGCAGAAAAGCATTGTAAACATTGTTCTGGTCGCGGTGCTATAAAAAGTGAATCACATTATAAAATAAAAATTCCCGCTGGGATTGATGATGGTCAGTCAATTAGACTGGAAGGAAAAGGGGAAAGTGGTGGAGCGGGTAGCGAGGCAGGTGATTTGTATGTACGCGTGCATGTAAAAGAAGATAGAAATTTAAAACGTGAAGGTGAAAATATTTTTACTGAATTGCGTATCACTTACCCACAAGCAGTTTTAGGAGACAAAGTGGAAATTGAGACACTTGATGGTAAAAAGACTATTGTGATTCCTGAAGGCACACAACCGGGGCAACAGATTCGTTTAAAAGAACTTGGTGTACCGAGTTTGCAGGGTCGGGGGCGAGGTAATCATTACGTGACCGTGATTGTGGACGTGCCAAAAAAAGTGAGCAGGCAAGTAAAAAAATTATTGGAAGAACTGGTCAAAGAACTTTAGATTGTGCTATAATAAACAGTGGTTAATTACCACTGTTTTTAATTAAATTTTATGAATTTTCTTAGTTTGTTTCCTACAATTGACCTGCTTGTACTTTTCCTCTTTGTCGTAGTGTTTTTAATTGATGCTATTTTTGTTAAAAAAGAAAAATTGTTTATTGATTTTATTGCTATTTACGCCGCATTTATTTTAGTAATAATAGTACCAATGTTTAGCACAAAAGTAAATGGATGGCTTAGTCTACATGAATTAGCGCGTTTGGTGGCTTTTTTGGTAGTTAAATTTGGTTTAATATTCGCCTTGTGGCATAGTAATTTAGGTGAGTTTTCAAGAAGAATTACTCCTACACAAGCGTTCACTTCTTTTGCTTATCGTTTGGCTTTGATGGGTTTATTTTTTACCACCATAATTTATTTTTTACCGGTATCAATCAAAACATTCTTTGGCCCAATAACTATATTTTTGTTTGGTAATTTGTTTGCTATGTTGGTCTGGTTTGTTTTACCGTTATTTTTTGCTTTTGCTTACAGATTCAAGACCAGAAGAGGGTGGCTCGCATAACACGATACAATATACACATAAAAATATACAACAAAAAATCCCGACTTAACCGGGATTTTATTTTTTGTATTTTATTATGTGTATTTTGTATCATGTTAGGTGTGTTTGTCTAAGATTTTATTTACTTCGGCATCGGCTTCTTGATTTTTTTCTCGGAGGACATGTTTGTAGGTAACTTTTTTAAATTGCATGGCGGCATTGTAGGCTTGGACAAATAATTTTTGTATACTTGGTTCACGAACTTTCCAATTTCGGTTTAATTGTTCTACCACTAATTTACTGTCGGTAATACACTGGACCTCAATAGCACCAAGCTCTTTGGTTTTTTTAAGTCCGGAAATAATGGCCATGTATTCAGCATAGTTATTGGTTTGTCTGCCTAAAAATTCCCCATAAGCGGCAATGGTTATTCCTTTTTCGTTTTTAATAACAATACCAGTGGCCGATGGTCCAGGGTTGCCCCGTGAACCACCATCAGTGTAAATGGTTAATTTCATATTTTCTTTAAATCTATTATTGTTAGTTGTAAATCTTTATTTCCATTCCACTCATTCACTTCAATTTCAAATACTAAATCAATTTTGTCACCGGCTTTTAGCACTTTACTCCAGTCTAAACAGTGGTGATTATTTTCATTACACAAGTTCCAGCCAATAGTTTTTTTAATTTTATGAGAATTATGTTTAACCATAATTCGTAAATGTTTTTTATCCTTTCCTATTGGCTCTAAATTGATAATGTTTAAACTTCTAGCCAGAAATTTAGGTTTTTCATTGGTCTGTCCAAAAGGTTCAAATTTTTCCAGCATATTATATAATGGCCAATCAATATTATCCAGATCCACTTCTGCGTCTAAGGAAAGAGTAGGAGTTAAATCTAATCCAATAGTTTGTTTTTTAAACTCTTCTATAAAATCTTTTTTAAATGATTCTAAATTTGCGTCTGTTTTAAATGAAAATCCACAAGCCATGGGGTGACCGCCGAATTTGTAGAAATATTGTGGTAATTTTTGTAAAGCTTCAATAATGTTGAATCCATCCACACTCCGGCCCGAGCCAGTTATTTCTTCCTTATTGATTGCTAATACCAGAGTTGGTTTATAATATTTGTCTTTAATTTTTCCAGCAATCAGACCAACAATGCCAGTGGACCAACCGTGTCCCATTATAAATAATATGGGGTTTTCTATTTGTTCTTTTTCAACCTGTTCCACTGCTTCTTTTACTAGTTTTTCCGTTAGTTTCTGCCGATCCTGATTGTTTTTATTTAAATCATAAGCCAATTCAGCCGCCTCTTCCGGATCAGTAGTGATTAGAAGATTGTAAGCCACGTTGGCATGATTCATTCGTCCTGCGGCATTGATTCGTGGTGCTATTTGAAAACCAATAGTTCCTGCATCTAATTCTCGTTTGGCTGTGCCATTGGCTTCAATTAATCTGGCTTCCAATAATAATTTTTGTAGGCCAATTCTTTTGGTTTTGTTTAAAACAATCAAGCCAAATTTAGTTAGTGTTCGTGATTCGCCGGTTAAAGGCACCATATCAGCCACCGAGGCAATCGCGGCCATATCTAACAGCCACTTCTCAAAGCCTTCGTGGCTTTGGTCAGAATTAAGCGTTAAGCCGCGTTTTTTGTGTTCAATTAATAATCCTTGCATCAATTTAAAAGCCACACCACCTCCGGCTAAACCTTTATCAGGGTAGTTTTCTCCGGGGACTTTGGGGTGGATAATGGCATAAGCTGGTGGTAGTTTTTCGGGCACGGCATGATGATCAGTGACAATTATTTCTAAACCCAGTTGATTAGCAAATTCAATTTCCGGTTCATTACTAATACCACAGTCGCAAGTTATAATTAGTTTGGTTTTGTCTTCGGAAAGCATTTGAATAGTTTTTTTGTTCAAGCCATAGCCATCGGTTTCGCGATGCGGTAAAAATACGAATACATTTTGTATGCCAATGGCTTTAAGAGTTTCATAGAGAATGACGGAAGCGGAAACACCATCAGCATCGTAATCGCCGTGAATAGTAATTTTTTCTTGTTTATTCAAAGCCAAAAAAATTCTTTCCACTGCTTTGGACATGTCTTTAAAAAGGTAGGGATTGTAAATGTGCTCTGAATAAATTGGTTCCAAAAATTCAGCGATTTTTTCTTGAGTAACAACACCGCGATGATACAACAAATTCGCCACAGTAGTTGGTAGTTCTGGATATTCATCTAAAAAAGATTGTGGTGCCGGGTCTAGCAGTTTCCAGGTTTTTTGCATAATTATTTTCTCCAAGATAATTTTTTATAGTCCCAGTATCCATCTGCCAAAAATAATGAAAAAATTATAAAAGCATAGTCAATTGCCCGATAATTTTTTAAATCATTTGGTTGCATGGCCATCATGACTAGAGTTAGCCCTAAAAGTATCCAGTGTATTAGGTGCCTTTTCAAAGGGTTAAGTTCTTCAACTGGCAGTATTTTAGCGCGTTGTTTTAAACAATAAATAATGTAGAAAGCCATCCAAGGAAAGAAAAAATACCATTGCCAAATTTGTCCATCTAGATCAAAATTTTTTATTATTAAATAGAAGGGAAAAAATAAAAAAAACCCAAAAACGAACAAAAAAATTACACTATATTGGTAATGATGGTGAGGAGAGAGATTGAGGGTTTTGTGTGAGAGATGCATGTTACTGGAAGGCTGGTAAAGCTGTAAAAAACACCATGGCAATTACGCCAATAATAGTGATAACGAGCCAGAGTTTTTTCGCTGTAGTTGATTTCATAGTTTTGGTAATTTCGAGCGCAGCGAGAAATCGCTTTTTAATGCGCAGAAAATTGTATTAAAATAAATTATGTTTAAAGCGGTTTATTATTTCACGAAAAGGGATTTCTCACCCTGTTGGGTTCGGAATTCCGATGCCTATCTTTTTAGCACTGCTAAGTATGCCTCTGTAGGAATATCCACTTTTCCCTTACTCATGGCCAATAATTTCTTCTTGCCTTTTTTCTGACGGTCTAACAATTTATTTTTACGGGTTACATCACCGCCATATAATTTAGCCGTTACATCTTTGCGCATGGCCGAAATTCGTTCAGCGGCAATAATTTTTCCGCCGATGGTTGCTTGAATTTTTATAACAAACTGTTCACGGGGGAGTGTTTCTTTTAAAGATTCTACTATTTTTTTACCAACACGAAAAGCTTCATCACGCCAAACCAATACCGCCAGGGATTCTATCTTTTCATCGGCTACCAAAATGTCTACTTTTACCACGTCGGTGTTTCTGTAATCTTTTAAATCGTAGTTGAGTGAGGCATAGCCGCTAGAAACTGTTTTCAGTTTATCATAAAAATCAGTAATGAGCGAGGCCAAAGGTATTTCATAGTGCAACATGGCTCGGTGCCCGGCGCCCGTACTTAAATATTCAGTGTTTAAATATTTGCCTTTACGTTCTGCTACCAGTCCCATAATATTTCCCAAATAATCTTCTGGAGTAATAAGATCTGCAGTCATCCAAGGTTCTTCAATTTTACTAATTTGTGTAGGTTCAGGTAGGTCTTGGGGGCTTTTTACAATAATTTCTTGGCCATTAGTTTTATTTACTTTATAAGCCACGCTGGGCACAGTCACTACAATATGAAGGCCAAATTCGCGTTTTAGTCTTTCTTGAAAAATGTCCAAATGCAACATGCCTAAAAATCCACAACGAAAACCAAAACCTAATGCTTGTGAATGTTCTGGTTCATAAAATAAAGAAGAATCACTGAGTTTTAATCTATCCATAGCCTCACGGAGTGCTTGGTAATCGTCGCCTTCTTTGGGGAAGATGCCGGCATAGACCATAGGTTTAACTTCTTTGTAACCGGGGAGGGGTTCAGTGTTTAATTTCCAATTTCCAATTTCCAATTTCCAATTTTTGTCCGAGGTTATAGTATCGCCAACACGGATGTCTTTTAAATCTTTTAAGCCTGTAACTACATAACCAATTTGTCCGTTTTCTAAAATTGGGTCAGAAACTAATTTTGGGGCAAAGTGTCCTAGATCCAAAACTTCGGCTGTGGCACCTGTTTTCATAAAACACACTTTATCGCCTTTTTTTAAATTACCATCAACAATTCGTATTGAAGCAACTACACCGCGATAGTCGTCATAGAAGGAGTCAAAGATTAAAGCCCGTAAAGAATCAGCATCGCCTTTTCGAGGTGCCGGCACCCTTTCAATCACCGCTTCTAATAATTCTTTTACACCCTCGCCAGTTTTTCCTGAACAATGTAAAATGTCTTTTTCCTCACAGCCCAAAAGATGAATAATTTCTTCAGTAGTTTTTTTGATATCAGCGCTCGGCATGTCAATTTTATTGATCACCGGGATAATAGTTAAGTTTTGTTCAATTGCTAAATATAAATTAGCAATCGTTTGTGCTTGTACACCCTGAGTCGCATCAACCAATAAAATAGCGCCCTCTACAGCAGCCAGTGAGCGTGAGACTTCATAGGTAAAATCCACATGGCCGGGAGTATCAATCAGATTAAGTGTGTATTCATTGTAGTGCATTCTCACTGGCGCTAATTTAATCGTTATTCCGCGTTCTTGTTCTAAATCCATTTGATCTAGTAATTGATCATGCATTTTGCGTTTTTCCACTGTGCCCGTTAATTCCAAAAAACGATCGGCTAACGTCGATTTTCCATGGTCAATATGGGCGATTATACAGAAATTACGAATATTCATAACAATATACAATATACATGGACTAATATACAATTATGTATATATTTTTTTTGAAAAAAATTATAAGTTATTTTAAAATATTTATTGGTGGTAAATAATTTAATTTACTCACTACTTTTTTACCGGTTTCTATTTCCATTTTTTTTCTGGCAATGCCAGATACATTACCACCGCGTTTGGCGACTTTCTTATTTTCTACAAAGCCAATTGGATGTTCGGTTTTGGTTATTTCGGTGGTAGCGGCTTCGCCCAACATAGAAAAAATTAATTCCAAATCATTCATGTGGTCACGCAAGTTTTCTCGTTTCAAACCTTTTAATTTTTTATGTGTGCTAGGTGTTAATCCAAAAGTCGCTTTGGCGATTTCTGCGGTTAAAATTTCATATTCTTTTTGGCCATTAACATTATGCTTTTTCCATTCATCAGTTAAAGTTTCCCTAATTTCAATGCCGCGCATTCTTTTTTCAATCCAGCTATCGGGATAACCTTTTAATTTATATAACATTCTGGTGCGCTTTGTTGCTAATTCCGGATTTTCAATTTCCTGTACTCGTTCATAACCAACTTTTGCTAGCCAGCGTTTGAATGGTTCGGCTTTGGGTGAGGGGATAGATTGAATAACGCGGAAAATTCCTTCGGCGTTGGCACAATCGGTTTCGTAAAATTTATCATCAGATGCTTTTAATTTCAGTCCGTGACAAAATGTCACGACCTCACTGTTTTCTTCGATTAGCCGTTGTTTCAATTTTCTCCAATAAGCGCCTGCATCTACGCTTTCGGTTAATGCCTCACAGACATTTATTATCGAAAACCACCATTCATTTTGATATAAAATCTTTCTAATTTCTTTGCCTTTAAATAAAGCAATTTTGGGTGTGTCCTCCATATTTTTAAGCTAAAAATGTGACTCTATTTTACCCTTTTTTTGTCATCTTGACAAGCAGACGATTCTGTACTACAATATTTTATTAGTTTCCGCCCCAGGCGGACCAGCCTCGGGCTGGCTTTTACAATAATTTCCCAGCTTTCTTTTTGTCTAATTTAAGATAAAAATAGGTAAAAAGAAGGTCGGGATGTTTCCCGACTGTTTTCGCCTGTATGGCGTACCACTTTTGAGGTTAGACGCCGGTTAGCGTCTTTCGTCTAGGTGGATTACCTACAGGGGAGGAACTGTAATGAGCAAGATCACAACGGGTCAGATCAGTGAGGTGATCCTCAAGGAAGGTCGAGGGGAATTCGGCGGCGAGTCCAGTGAGGACATCCAGTGGCTCATGGCCAATGGTGGTCAGAACTGGCGGAGCCTTCGGGGACTCCGTACGGGATCTCTCCTCATTGTCGGGGCCACCACCAAGTCGCCCGAACCGCCGCCCGTGAAGGTCGTCTCCGAATGGTCGAAGCTCTTCGGCCACATGCGGATCTGGGACTCGAACTTTAATGAGGACAACTTCCCGCTCGAGCCGGAGGCCGAGCTCCGTGAGGTTATCACACAAGAATTCGAGGGCATGGCTACGGGCTACGAGCGACTCGCCTGGGGTGAGTCCCAGGGGCTGGAGCTGTCCCTGCCATGCGCTACGGGCCTGTACCTGAAGGCCCGTCCGCAGCTCCAGCTGGAGCACCCGGTCATCGGTGGTGGCCGGTGGGCGGGCGGGGACGGCGACGTGTGCGTGCCGATCTTCAGCCGGTGCGACGGTCAGCCGGACGTCGGCCTGGGCAGGCTGGTCTTCGACTTCGGTCCGGGCTGCGTGTGGCTGTTCTCCCGCAAGTCGTCGGGGGTCTAGGGTTCTCGGAATCTTGGTCGGACGTAAGTTCGCTCGGGGTTTCGGTCCTGGGTCCCTTGGCCCTCGGCGCGTTCGTTGTTTCCTTCATCGGAGACAGCGACGCGCCGGGGGCTTGTTCGTATTCAAAAAGTTTTTGGTATATAATACTTTAAGTTTCACAAAATAATGCGGCTTTGGCTGCATTTGAGAAACTTTATTTTTTCTTAATCCAGAATATAGTTTGGCTACGGCCAGCTATAGCGTGACAAGAAAAAATGAAACAATAAAGATACTTGGTGACAAAAATCAGCGAATTTAAGATTCGGCATTAGCTACAGCCCGGAGAGTCCCGCCTCAGCGGGATCCCGTTTTTTCATTTTAAGGATCGGGATATTCAATGGGCAGTGTTTAGGATGGTATTTGTCATAACTGAATGGCCAGTGGACGAACGGGAACGGCAACGTGTACGTGCCGATCTTCAACCGGAACGACAGTCAGCCGAACGTCAACCTGAACAGGCTGGACAACGACTTCAATCCGAACTACGTGTGGCTGTTCTCCCGCCAGTTTCTTTATTAAGGAAAATTTTTGATTGGCGGTGGCATTTTAAAAAGATTTTGCCAGCCGCCAATCATTTTTCCCACAGAGAATAAAATTTGGGATAGGGAAGTGTATTTTTGATTATTTAATCCCTTGGTTTCCCAAAGAATTTTTAAAAAGAATTTTAGTGCATCAAATTTGGCACTTAATTTTTTTATAAATTGCAATTTTTCTTCTCTGCTAGCATAGCCAGCCATTAAAGCCAGTTCTAAACATTCGGCAAATAAATTATCTATTCTGGTTCCAAGAGTAAATTTGGTATGTCGGGGAAGATTGTTTAAATAGCCATGCCAGAGTTTATAACCTTTTTCCAATTCTATTAAAATCGGGAAATTATCCTCATTCCGTCGGGGGGGGGGGCGACTTAAAAGATAAATTTGTATTATCATGAAAATCCAGTTGCGTCATACATTTGAAGATATTATTAAATTAGAAAATTTGCTTTCTGCTTGGCAGGAGTTTATTTTGGGTAAGAAAAAGAAAAAAGATGTCCAAGTATTTTCTCGCGATTTACTGGATAATATTTTAACACTTCAGCAAGATTTAGCAAATAAAATATATCAGCATGGCGGTTACGAAGATTTTTATGTGAATGACCCAAAACGCCGGCATATTCACAAAGCCAGTGTCCGCGATCGTCTGCTTCATCACGCCATTTATCGTATTTTGTATCCGTTTTTTGATAAAACTTTTATTGCTGATTCTTTTTCCTGTCGCAATAACAAAGGAATGCACAAAGCGTTAGACAGTTTTAGAGCAATGTTTTACAAAGTTAGCAAAAATGATCATTGCACTTGCTGGGTGTTGAAATGTGATATTAGGAAGTTTTTTGATAGTATTGATCATAAAATACTGTTAAGTATTTTGGCTAATTATATTTACGATAAAGATATTATGGATTTGTTAAGGAATATTGTTGAGAGTTATTCAAACAAGAGTGGAGTTGGCTTGCCACTCGGCAATCTCACTTCGCAACTTTTTGCCAATGTGTACATGAATATTTTTGATCAGTTTGTAAAACACGAATTAAAAGTTAAACATTATATCCGTTATGCCGATGATTTTGTTTTTCTTTCTATTGATAAAAAGTATTTGGAAAATTTAATACCAGAAATACAAAATTTTTTGTTGGAAAGATTAAAGTTAACTTTACATCCCAATAAAATATTTTTACAAACGGTTGTTTCCGGTGTTGATTTTCTCGGTTGGAAACATTTTACCGATCACCGCCTACTCCGTAAGACAACACAAAACAGAATGTTGAGAAGAATTATTGCAAGTCCGACAAAGGAGACATTGCAGTCATATTTGGGTTTACTAAAACATGGAAATACTGCAAAAGTTAGAGAGGAGTTGTTGAATGAGTGGTGGTTTATGAATTGATTTTTAATTTGAATTTACTCATTCTCTCGTATTTCCGGAGTCACATTCCATAATTTTAACCAGCGGCGTTTGAAACTGCTTTTAAATTTTTCCATTTCTTCTAATTTTAGCAAATGTTCTGCAATGCCAAATACTAAGAGTCCGGCCAAGCCAGAAATTAATCCTTGAGTAAAGATGCCCCAAAATTTATTCATATCTACAATTTGCGAAAGAGGGAATTTAAGATATTGAATGACTAATGCCATTAAAGTTGCGCCTACAGAAAGTTTAAGTAAGGTAATAATGACTTTATTTTCCTGCAAACTGCCCAATTTTTTGTGTAGTATAATCCAAAGTAGAGCCATCTGAATAATCATTGATAAAGAAAAAGACATGGCTAATCCTGAAATACCAAATTTATTTTTTAAAGTTATTCCTAGGATAATATTTACTACGTCGGAGGTTATTCCTACTATAAATGGCCACCAAGTATTGTGCATAGCATAAAAAGTGCGAGCTAGAAGTGGAATTAAACATTGAGCAAAAAGCGAAATAGAAAAGAAAGCCAATACGTTGGCAGTATCAACGGTGTCATTCCAATCAAATTTGCCGGAACCATAGGTAACGCGCACAATTTGAGCACGCAAAAGTAGAAATAGAATTGTTATAGGAATAATAAAAAATAGTATTTGCCTAATGGTATTGGATAAATTTTCAATCATTTCTTGTTTTTTATTTTCGGCAAAAAATTCTGAGAGCGTGGGCAGAGCGGCCACGGCAAAGGAAACACCAATAATGCCAATGGGAAAGTATTGCAAATTATTAGCTAAATTAAATATAGTAATACTGCCGGTGGCCAAGGTGGAAGATAAAATAGTGATGATTAATAAATTTAATTGGTTAGAAGCCAAACCTAAGGTGCGCGGAATCATCAGCTTACCAATCTCTCGTACATTGGCGTCTTTCCATAAAAATAATCCTTGGTAATGAAATCCTTGTTTAATGAGGGTGGGTAGTTGTACCGCCAGATGCATTAGTGCCCCCAAGACTACGCCATAGGCTAGAGCTTTGATGCCAAAAATTGGATATAAAACAGTAGCACCAATAATTATGCCAATGTTGTACATTATTGGTGTGAGAGAATAAATTAAGAAATTTTTAGTAGATTGCAGTACTCCCCCTACAATACCGGAAATTCCCAAAAAAATTGGGCTTAAAAACATTATGCGGGTGAGCATAATGGACATTTTTAATCTTTCAGCATCAAATCCTGGTACCAAGAGACGGGTAATTTGTGGAGTAAAAATAAATAATACACCACAGACGATCGCCATGGTGATAATTAAAATATTTATTACACTGTTGGTTACTTTCCAAGCTTCTTTTTTGTCTTTGTTAATTAATCTAATAAATACCGGAATAAAACCGGCCGATAGAGCGCCGACAATTAACAAATTATAAATAAAATCAGGTATACGGAAAGCGGCATAATAACTATCTAAAATAGTCCCAGCGCCAAACTGATGCGCAAAAATTCTGTCTCTTACTAGCCCCATAAATCGTGAAGCCAAAGACGCCGCTCCTAGTATAATAGCAGCACCGGTAATGGATTGGGATTTAGAACTAAAGATGTTGGACATTTAGAATAATTATGAATTTTATTCTTTCGGAATTTTTATGGTTAGTGAAAAAAAGTCTGTACCATTTTTTGCAGAGTTGTCTGTTAAATAAAAAACTCCTTCAATATTGTCATTTTTAAAGTTGAATTGATAGTTATTTTCATTATCACTGATCATTTGTATTTGATATTTATTTTTTGTCAATTCATTTTTATAATATTTTTCTATAAATCGTGGTTCAGCCGAAAGATCTCCCCATTGAATTTCCACAGTATCACGTAACTCAAGTGGCGGCTCTTTAATAAATTCGCGAAGATTATTCCAAGTGAGTGTTTCTTTAAAATTTAGAGAATGTTTTTCCCACAGCAATAATCCTGGCGAAAGTATAAATTTGGGAACGAAAATAGCCAGTTTTTTGGGCAAGGATGCTTGATTGGTAGGGGTGAAGATTATTCTATCAATATTGTCTTTGTCGTAAACGGGTATCGTTTGGGGAAAATTATTAGGAACACTTTTTAATTCAACAGAATGTGACCCATCAGAGAATTTGAGAATAATAAGTGAGGCAAGAATAATAAAAAAAATACCACCACAACCGGTAAGGCAGCTGTGTTTTAAACAAGACGATTTTTTCTTTAATTCCTCAAGCGGGGGCTCTTTGATTTCAATGTTGTCAATATTTCTGCGCATAGACTTTAATATTATAGCATGGGATTATGATTTTGTGGAGGGTGTTTGGTGAAGAGGGAAATTGGTGGTATAATTTAATAGTTCGTATAGATATTACCTATCATTTATTATCTATCATATATTTCTGAGTAAAATTAGATAAATGATAGATGATAAATGATATAATTTAATCACATAAAATTATGCATATTACATTCTGTGGCGCTGACCGTGAAGTTACCGGTTCTTGTCATTTACTAGAAGTTGGTAATAAGAAAATTTTAATTGATTGTGGAATGTTTCAGGGTTCTAATTTTAATGAAGGCAAGAATTTTGACCCTTTTCCTTTTAATCCTCAAGAGCTCGATGTGGTGTTAGTAACTCATGCCCACTTGGATCATGTTGGTCGATTGCCAAAATTAGTTAAGGAAGGTTTTAATGGCCGAATTTACATGTTGAAAGCTACTGTAGAATTAACAGAATTAATTTGGCATGATGCTTATGAAATAATGTCTTATAGTCATCGTAAATTTCAAGAACCTTTACTTTATGATACTACAGATATTGCTTCAGCTTTGAGTTTATGTAAAGGTGTAAATTATCATGAGCCATTGGATTTGGGCGAGGGGATTTCCGCAGTTTGGAAAGATGCTGGCCATATTTTTGGTTCAGCGTTTATAGAAATAGAGATTAAGACTAAGATTGAGACTAAAAAAGTAGTGTTTTCGGGTGATATTGGTAACATCAATGAACCGATTGTGAGAGATACTGAGTTAATTAGCCCTAATGTTGATTTAATGGTTTGTGAATCTACATATGGTGATCGGCTACATGAACCAATTGATGTGCGAAGGAGCCTAATTTTACAATTATTTAATGATGCTTATAAAAAGGGTGGAACTTTAATGATTCCGGCATTTTCACTAGAGCGTACGCAGGAATTATTGTATGATCTTAATTATTTGAGCGAGATTGACAAAACTTTGCCGCCCATGCCAATTTTTTTGGATAGTCCTTTAGCCATTGATGCTACCAAAGTTTATGAAAGATATCCAGAATATTATGATGCCGAAGCCGCTACTTTGCATAATTTAGGAGAGGATTTTTTAAAGTTTCATCAATTAAAAATGACTCGCACTAAAGAACAATCAATGGAAATTAATAAAATACGTGGACCAAAAGTAGTGATTGCTGGTGCTGGTATGATGAATGGTGGACGCATTTTGCATCATGCTTACCGTTATTTGTCTGATGCTAATTCCACTTTATTAATCATTGGCTATCAAGCACAAGGCACTTTAGGGAGACGACTGTATGAGGGAGCAAAACAGGTAAAAGTTTTTAATGAAGATGTGTTCGTTAATTGTACAATTAAAGCAGTAGGGGCTTTATCGGCGCATGGCGATCAGCAAAAATTGTTGAATTGGATTGGCGGGAGTCAATTGCCTAAAGAAATTTATTTTGTGCATGGCGAACCGCATGCGGCTACTGAGCTGGCACATAAGGTTAGAGACAAATTTAATTTAAAAACTTTTATTCCGGAAATGGGAGAGACGATTGAAGTTTGAAAGTTTTTATATGAACTTCAAACTAAAATCACAATACAAACCAGCGGGCGACCAACCACAAGCTATTGAAAAGCTCAGTTTAGGTTTAGAAAAAGGTTTTAAAAAACAGACTTTACTCGGCGTTACCGGCAGCGGAAAAACTTTTACCATTGCCAATGTAATTGCCAAAGTGCAAATGCCTACACTGGTTATTGCTCATAATAAAACTTTAGCTGCGCAACTGTGCAATGAATTTCGGGAATTTTTTCCAAACAACGCAGTGGAGTATTTTGTTTCTTATTATGATTATTATCAGCCCGAGGCCTATATGCCAGGCAGTGATACTTATATAGAAAAAGAAGCACAAATTAATGAGGAAATAGATCGCTTGCGTCATGCTTGCACACAGGCTTTGCTTACTCGGCGTGATGTAATTATTGTGGCTTCGGTTTCCTGTATTTATGGTTTAGGTTCACCAGAAGAATACGAAAAAATTGTTTTGCATTTAGAAAAAGAACAAAAATTAGATCGGCAAGAAATGTTGAAACAGTTGGTGGAAATGCAATTTGAAAGAACTAATTCAGATTTGCGTCGTGGACAATTTCGTTTACGAGGACAGGTATTTGAAGTAATGCCGGTGAATGAAGAGATAATATATCGTTTGGAAATCTCTGATAAAATTAATTTGATTGAAATGGTTGATTCGGTAACGAGAAAAATTAAACATCAAACAAATGATCTTTGGTTATTTCCTGCTAAACATTATGTGGCTAGTCCCCAAATGAGGGAACGAGCTTTTAAAACTATTAAAGAAGAACTTCAGACACAATTAAATTTTTTTGAAAAAAAAGGCAAGGTGTTGGAATATGAAAGATTAAAACGACGAGTACGTTATGATTTAGAAATGATAAAAAATATTGGTTATTGCAATGGCATTGAAAATTATTCAAGGCATTTTGATGGACGGAGCGTGGGTGAGCCGCCATACACACTTCTTGACTATTTTTCGAGAGAGAGAAACCCCTCCCTAACCCTCCCCTTGGCAGGGGCGGGAAGCTTTTTGACTGTCATTGATGAATCACATGTTACCGTCTCACAAATCGGTGGCATGTATGCTGGTGATAAATCACGTAAAGACACTTTGGTTGAACACGGATTTAGATTACCAAGTGCGCGTGATAATCGGCCTTTAAATTTTCAAGAATTTGAAAAACGTCTTAATCAAACTATTTATGTTTCAGCTACGCCGAGTGAATTTGAGTTACATGAGAGTGAACAAATAGTGGAACAGATTGTTAGACCGACGGGACTTATTGATCCGGAGGTGATTATTAGACCAGTGACGGGGAAAGCACAAAATAATTTAAAAATTAAAGGATTGTCACAGATTGAGGATTTAATTTTAAGAATTGATGAACGAGTAAAAAGTAATGAACGGGTGTTGGTAACGACTTTAACCAAAAAAATGGCAGAAGATTTAAATGATTATTTACTCAAAAAAAAGTATAAGGTAAGGTATTTACATAGTGATATTCTAACAATGGAGCGAATTGAAATTATTACTGATTTGCGTCGGGGCAAAATTGATGTAATTGTAGGCGTAAACTTGCTTCGTGAAGGTTTGGATTTGCCGGAGGTATCACTAGTGGCAATTTTGGATGCTGATAAAGAAGGATTTTTACGCTCTGCTACTAGTTTGATTCAAACCATCGGTCGAGCGGCTCGCAATGTTAATGGACAAGTGATTTTGTATGCGGATAACATCACCAAATCAATTCAAAAAGCGCTTGATGAAACAAATCGTCGGCGTAAAATTCAATTGGCATATAATAAAAAACATGGTATAACGCCAAAGACAATTGAGAAAACTATTAGGAATATTTTAGAAGATTTTGGGATACGAAATACGAAAGATACAAAATTAGGAAAACATAATACAAAACGAGAGGTGCTTGAATTGGATTTGAAAGGGGATAATCGGCCAGTTGAAGAAATTCTTAAAGATAAAGAAAAACAGATGAAAGAGGCAGCGAAAGAATTGCAGTTTGAATTGGCGGCAATACTGCGGGATGAAATTCATGAGTTGAAGAAAATTAAAAATTAAAATTTTAAAACAATCCGCCCAGGGCGGATTGTTTTTATTTAAATCAAATTTGTTCAATCTAATTCAATGTTTTATTTAATATCAACTTCCAAATCATTACTATAAACTGTACAAATACTGTTTACCATTACACAAGCTCTAATATGAGATTTACCAATTGGCAAATTGGTCCATTCAAAATCAAAATGGGCCGGACCGCGCTCATACCAGTATCGTCCAGGATAAGTTGGATTGGAGTCGTTGCCTTGAATTAAGGCATAAGCCGTGGCTTGTTTTTTTAGTTCGTCAGTTACTTGCCAATTTAATTTTACTGTTTGGTTACCAGTGGCTTCGGCGGTAAGTGTAATACCTGTTTGGTTTTGGTTTGTTTGTTCGTTTGTTGCTGTTGTTGTGCTGATGGTGGTGTTTGAGTTGTCAGCTGGTTTGGAGTTTACATCATTATTAGAAGTTGAACTGCAGGCAGCGCCTAGCAAAAATAAAATTGCTATTGAGCCAAAAAGGATGGTTTTTTGCATAGGATTTAAAAGCTAAGATTAAGACTAAGATTAAGACTTTACAATTATAACAAAAGGGCAAAATAAAGCAAACCCAGTCCACTAATTTTTGACACTAATCGCACTAATATATTTAGTATTCGTGTGATTAGTGCGTTGGATTAGTGGACACTTGACAAATAACATTTTTTATAGTATAATTTCGCCAGTTTTACATCCCCAGGTAAGGGGTTATTTAAATTATGGAAATTAGAAATATTGCAATTATTGCTCACGTTGATCACGGTAAGACCAAGCTAACCGATGCTTTAATGCGTCAAACTGGCATGGTCACGGATGATTCAGTGAGTATGGATTCAAACGCTTTGGAAAAAGAGCGGGGTATTACGATTTATTCAAAAAATACTAGTGTGTTTTATAAAGGCACAAAAATTAATATTGTGGATACTCCCGGTCACGCGGATTTTGGTTCGGAAGTAGAGCGGGTACTGCGTTCAATTGATTCAGTGTTATTAATTGTTGATGCTCAAGAAGGACCAATGCCCCAAACTAAGTTTGTTTTAAAAAAATCTTTGGAATTGGGAATTAAGCCGATTGTGGTAATAAATAAAATAGATAAGGCAGCGGCTCGGCCAGAATGGACGCATGATAAAGTTTTGGAATTATTTATGGATTTGGGTGCCAATGATGAACAATTAAATTTTACCACGGTGTATGCTATTGCGAAGCTCGGAATTGCTAAAATGCAGTTAACTGATGAGTCAACAAATTTAGTTCCGCTTTTGGATACAATTTTGGAAAAAGTACCACCGGTTAAAGCCAATTTGGATTTACCGTTTGCTTTTCAACCATTTAATTTAGCTTATGATAATTATTTAGGACGTTTAGGAATTGGCCGGGTTTATCAGGGAACCTTAAAAACTGGAGAAAAAGTTTTTGTAAAAAAACCAACTGGTGAAGTTTTTACCGGAAGTATTACCAAGTTGTTTACTTTTGAAGGAATAAATAGAAAAGAAGTACCAGAAGTGGCAGCTGGTGATATTGTCATGATTGCTGGATTGCCACAGATTTATATTAGTGATACTGTGTGTACTGATCAAAATCAAGAACTTTTGCCAGCTATTAGAATTGATGAGCCAACTATTTCTTTAAATTTTTTGGTGAATAACTCACCATTTGCCGGTCGGGAAGGAAAATTTGTTACTAACAGTCAAATTAAAGAACGTTTGGAAAAAGAATTAGAAGTGAATGTGGGTTTAAAAATAGATTTTACTCCAGTTGATTATTATAAAGTTTTTGGACGTGGAGAATTGCATATTGCCATTTTATTGGAAAATATGCGCCGTGAAGGTTTTGAATTGCAAGTTTCTCAGCCTCAAGTAATTATTAAAGAAATTGATGGAGTAAAGTGTGAACCGTTTGAAGAAGTAACTATTGATATAAAAGATTCTTCGGCTGGAATTGTTATAGAAAAAATGGCCAAAAGAAAAGGTAAAATGTTAGAAATGCGACCAGAACAAAATCATAGTCGTATTATTTATGAAATACCAACTCGCGGACTTTTGGGTTATCGTAATGAGTTTATTATCGATACCCGCGGTGAAGGAATATTATGTTCGCAATTTTCCGGGTTTAAACCACATGTTGGCGAAATTGAAAAACGTGACGTAGGTTCAATGATTTCTGGTGAAAGCGGCAAGGTCTTGACCTATTCCTTATCTAATTTACAAGAACGCGGAACTTTGTATGTTGGTGCAAATGTGGAAGTATATGTTGGGCAGGTGATTGGTAATACCTCTAAAGGTCAGGAAATGACTGTTAACCCAATTAAAGGCAAGCATTTAACCAATATGCGCTCAAGTAATTCAGATATTGCCATTCAAATAATTCCGCCTATGGAATTAACTTTGGAGCGCGGTTTAGAAGTAATGGCTGAGGATGAATTTTTAGAAATTACTCCTAAATCCGTTCGTTTACGTAAACAATTTCTTACTGAAACTGATAGAGTAAGGGCAGGTAGAAAGATGAATAAAGAGTAACGAAAAATATTGGAGTGGGCGATCAATTTGACTAAAAAACATAAAAATAGTAAGATTAATACAATCTTACTATTTTAATTTTAAAATAAAAATTTATGAGAGAAGGGAATTTTGAACAGTCGGCTTTTGAAGGGCCAGATCGTTCTGGAGAAAAAGATCCCAAAGGTTATGATTTTAACCTTCACCAGGAGGTTAGAGCTTTGAGTAATGAGAATTTAGTTAGATTTTTAGAAGAAGAACGTGCTTTGGATAAAAGCAAAGGAAGACACAAAAGTGCTGAAACTAGACAAATTTTAAGAGATAGTAATGGACCATCTGAAGATGATGAAGATGATGATCCAAGAATTATTGATGCCTTACAGAAAGCGGCAGAAGGTAGTGTGGAAACAATGGACGAAAGTATTGGTTATGAAAATATGAGGGGTAGATGTGTTCATGAATTACATAAAAGAGTGGGACAAATACTGTTTGGAATGGTTGACATATTGGAGGGTGAGAGAAAGCCACTAACAGATTTAGAGCTTAAGATGTTGAAAATTGATAATAAAGAACAAGAGGAAGAATTTGAATTAAAATTTTAGGGTGAGTGGGGGATTAGGTTAGAAATTTAATATGTAATAAACATTAAAACCAGTGTCAGAAAGCACTGGTTTTGTATTATTGACAAATCATACTAGAGTGGTATACTTAGAGCATTGATTTAGAAGGATTTAAACCAATTGTGAATGAATTTGTTCTTTTTGTGTAATTCATAATTAACCCCTAAAGTGGGCATTTTTGCGTTTAATCAATGCTATGCAAAACAAAATAGTTATTAAAGGCGCACGGGAACACAATCTCAAGAATATTAATCTTGAGTTGCCACGCAATAAAATGATTGTGTTTACTGGTTTATCAGGTTCGGGAAAGTCCAGCCTGGCTTTTGATACTATTTTTGCGGAAGGACAGCGCCGGTATGTGGAATCTTTGTCGGCTTATGCTCGGCAGTTTTTGGGTGGTATGCAAAAACCGGATGTAGACGAAATAGAAGGATTATCTCCGGCAATTTCCATTGATCAAAAAGCGCACAGTGCCAATCCTCGTTCTACTGTTGCCACAATTACCGAGATTTATGATTATTTACGTGTATTATTTGCGCGCATTGGCCTACCACATTGTCCGATTTGTGGCACGAAGATAGAGAAGATGACCACGGATGAGATGGTGGAGAGGGTAGTTCATAAAGTTTCTAAAGTTAATAAAGTTCATAAAGTCGACGAATTGATTGTTATGGCTCCCGTTGTTCGTGGTAGAAAAGGGGAATATTATCAGATGCTTTATGATATGTATAATTCTGGTTTTTTGGAAGTGCGGGTGGATGGAAAAATGTATAGTTTGAAAGAAAGAATAACTTTGAAGAAAGATTTTAAGCATACAATTGAGGTGGTGGTGGATCGTTTGGTAATTCCGAGCGAGCCCACAGGCGACGAGGAATCCCTTTCTAACACATCAAAAAATGCAAGTAGTAAAGCGCCTGGTAAATCCAAAGAAAAGGGATCCCTCGCTTCGTCGCTCGGGATTAACGACCGACTTGCTGAAGCTGTGGAAACGGCTGTTGAATTGTCCAATGGTCTTTGTACTGTTATTTTTCCCGATAGTGAAGAACAAATTTTTAGCACAGAATATTCTTGTCCTAAAGATGGTTTTAGTTTTCCAGAAATTGAACCTAGACTTTTTAGTTTTAATAGTCCTTATGGTTATTGTGAATATTGTACGGGTTTAGGGACTAAAGAATTATTTTCTGAAGAAGTTTGTCCAAAATGTAATGGCAAAAGATTGAATGACAATGCTTTGAGCGTTAAAATTTCAGAGAAAAGTATTTGGGAAGTTACCAGTATGAGTATTAGTGAAGCTCGAGAATTTTTTGCGGAAACAGAATTAAGTTTGCCAGAACGCGAACAAGAAATCGCTGGTGCGGTTTTAAAAGAAATTGGCAACCGTTTGCAGTTTATGTACGACGTGGGTTTGCATTATTTAACTTTGAACCGTCGTGCTGGATCTTTATCTGGCGGAGAAGCTCAAAGAATTCGTTTGGCTTCACAAGTTGGCACGCGTTTGGTTGGTGCTTTGTATGTTTTAGATGAACCAACTATCGGACTCCATCAAAAAGATAATGCTCAATTGGTTTCTACACTAAGAAATCTTTGTGATGTAGGGAATACCATTATAATTGTGGAGCATGATGAGGATACAATTTTAGAAAGTGATTGGATTGTGGATTTTGGTCCCAAAGCGGGTGTGCATGGTGGGCACATTGTTTATTCAGGAACAAAGCAAGACTTGTTGGGTAATAAAATTATTAAAAAAGATCAGAATAATATTGATTGTAAAACATTTGGTAGTGCAGAGAAATCATTGACCGGAAAATACTTGCGTGGTGAATTAAAAATTCCTCTTCCGGAAAAACGCAGAAAAATAGATAGTTCCACACCAAAGATAAAAATTAAAGGCGCGACTGAACATAATTTAAAAAATATTGATGTAGAAATTCCGCTCCGTCGATTTGTTTGTTTGACTGGTGTTTCCGGTTCTGGTAAATCCACGTTAATGCACGATATTTTACACAAAGAAATTAATAATCGTTTTTTTAGAATGAATAAACCAGTGGGTAAGCACAAAAGTTTAACTGGTACAGAATATCTTGACCGCATGATCACTATTGATCAGGGTTCTATCGGCCGAACTTCACGTTCTAATCCTGCCACTTATACCAAGGCTTATGATTATATTCGTGGATTATATGCCGAAACTCCTGAAGCTAGAATGAAGGGCTATAAATTGGGTCGTTTTAGTTTTAATGTAGCTGGCGGACGTTGTGAAAATTGTGAAGGTAAAGGTATGTTGGAGATTGAAATGCACTTTTTGCCGAGCGTAGAAATTGTGTGTGATGTTTGTAAAGGTAAAAGATTTAATCAAGAAACTTTAAGTATTCATTATAAAGATAAAAATATTGCTGAGGTTTTGGCGATGACTATTGAAGAAGCAGAAGAATTTTTTCAAGACATTCCCTTAATTAATGATAAGTTAAAAATTTTGAATGAAGTGGGTTTAGATTATTTAACTTTGGGGCAATCGGCCACTACTTTGTCTGGCGGAGAAGCTCAGCGGATTAAATTATCACGGGAATTAGCCAAACATAGTACTACAAAAACTTTGTATTTGCTAGATGAACCAACCACTGGACTCCATTATGATGATGTGCGGAAGTTATTATTGGTTTTAGAAAGATTGGTAGGGCAAGGGAATACGGTAATGGTGATTGAACACAATTTAGATGTAATAAAATGTGCAGATTGGATTATTGATTTGGGGCCTGAGGGTGGAGATAAGGGCGGAGAAGTGGTGGCCGTGGGGACGCCGGAGGAAGTGGCGAAAAAGGCCAGAAGTTATACTGGGCAATATTTGAAGAGAGTGTTATAAATTTCCAATTCACCTAATTCACCTAATTTCTAATAAAATTTCAAATGACAAATTTCCAATTTTCAATCAAATCCAAAATTATAATGTCAAATTTGATATTTAGATTTTGAAATTTGAAATTGATTTGATATTGGTAATTTAAATTTTGGCATTTTATTAGGTGAATTAGAAATTAGACAATTAGGTGAATTTTTAAAAATATGGATCTAAAAATAAAATCAAAATCTTTTCCAGATAATCCTGGCATTTATCTTTTTTATAATTCAAAAAAAGAGCTTATTTATGTTGGCAAGGCAACGAGTTTGAGGAATCGCGTACACTCTTATTTTCGCTACAGTGATCACTCACCCCTTGCCCCTCTTTACAATAGAGAGGGGAATCGACCGATAGAAGCGATGATTCATGAAGTACAAGACATTAAGACCATTCAGACTGATTCAGTTTTGGAAGCGATTATTTTGGAAGCAAATTATATAAAAAAATTTCAACCCAAGTATAATGTGGATTTGAAAGATGATAAATCTTGGGTGCATATTTGTATTACCAAAGATGAATATCCTAAAGTTGTAACAGTTCGGGAACATGAATTAAAAAATTTCCAAATTTTTTCCGCCACAGCGGAATCCCGTCTTCATAGCGGGACAATTTCCAATTTCCAATACGATTTTGGTCCATATCCAGGATTAAAAACGCGGGAAATGATGAAGTTGTTGCGTAAATTATTTTACATATCCGATTGTCAATCACCTGTAGGAACGCGCCATGGCGCGTTCTCGTCAAAACCATGTTTTTACCGCCAAATTGGTCAATGTTTGGGAGTATGTACTGGTGAGATTAGTCCGCAAGATTATAATAAGAAAGTAATCAGACCGTTGGTGCAATTTTTAAGCGGTAGGAAAAAAAGTTTATTAAAAAATTTAGAAAATGAAATGAAATTGGCTTCAAAAAATCATGAATTTGAAGAGGCAGGAAGACTACGGGATCAAATTTGGCAATTAAACAGGATACAAGATATTGCACTACTTAACAAAAATTTTGTTGAGGATAATTTCAAATTTCAAATTTCAAATTTCAAATTTTCGCGTATAGAGGGTTATGATATATCAAACTTGGGCTCCTCAAATATGGTTGGCAGTATGGTAGTGTTTGATCAGAATGGACCAATAAAAAGTGAATATCGGAAATTTAAAATAAAAAATGTGGTGGGACAGAGCGATGTGGATTGTTTAGGTGAAGTGTTGGAACGACGTTTAAATCATCTTGAATGGAAATTGCCGGATGTTATTCTTGTTGATGGGGGATTGTCACAGGTGAACGCAGTTTGTAAAGTTATAAAGTTAAAAAGTTATAAAGTTCCAGTAATTGGAATTGCCAAGGGGCCGGAAAGAAAGAAAAATGAATTTATTTTAGGAGAAAAAAATAGAAATTTTATAAAATGGGTGAATGAAAATAGAAATTTATTAATTCAAGTTCGTGATGAGGCACATAGGTTTGCAATTGCCTTCCATAGACAAAGAAGAGGTAAAATGATAGTATAGATATACAATTGTATTTATTTTTTTTAATTATTTATATGCCTGAAGGAAAACCGGAGTTAAGTTTAGATGAAGAAATTTATTGTAGAGGAAAGAGAAAAAAGGTAACTGTAGATAGTTGTGAAACTAATTTTGTTGATGCCAATGCTTTAGAAGATAAAAACAGTGCTTGTTATAGATGTCCAAAAGGTCGGGAAGTAAGGGTATCATTAGCTGATGATGTTAATAAAAAAGATGAATAGGGAATGGATTATTTAGTTGAGTAATTTTGTAGAAATATAATCATAAATAAAAACCCCGCGTCAAACGCGGGGTTTTTTCATAAACCAAAAATCACCCCGGAGGCGGGATGATTTTTGGGAAGGGCCAATGCATTGCTCCGTATCTGTAGGTGCGCCTGGCGGTAGCAACTCAGATACTTAACAATGCATTGGCGGTGGGCCGTTTTTTCGGAGGGTGCGCGAAGCTAATCGCGCTTAAAGCTGACTCGGGTATTTAACCCCTATCCTGCTAGACTCTCAGAGCCTCTCTGCTTGCAATGGCTTCAGATCACCACAGCAGAAAGACACAACCCATTTTTATTCTCAATTATTGAGTACAAAAATAGGCGTAAAAGTACAATATCTCTTATAGCAATACTGTTCTGTTTTGTCAAGGGACTACTAATCTTAACACTAAATATTTGTACTGCTTTGTACTTCGTAACTTTAGCGAAGGGGTGTGGATAAAGTGGGGTAGAATACTTGAATTGTGTTTAAGAGTGGTATATAATGGTAGTAGGTGGGAAAAAGTGGGGAAAGATTTCCATGGATTTCTTTACACAGATCACACGGATCACAGAATAAATACTATGCTTGTCTATTTAATCTGTGCTATCTGTGTTAAGAAATTAGTGGTTTTATGTTTATTGGTGAATACAACCACAATTTAGATGACAAAGGACGTTTGGCAGTGCCTAAAAAATTTCGTTCAGATTTGTCAAAAGGTGCAGTGGTTACCAAAGGATTGGATAACTGTTTGTTTTTGTATACCAAAAAAGAATGGCAAAAATTGGCCGAGAAGCTGGCTAGTTTACCTTTTGCTCAAGCCAACACTCGTGCTTTTGCACGTTTAATGTTAGCTGGCGCTATGGACGTGGATATTGATAAACAAGGCCGAATTATTTTGCCGGAATATTTACGTGAATTTGCTGGTGTAAAAAAGGAAGTGGTGGTAGCTGGTTTATATTCACGATTGGAAATCTGGGACAGTCAAAAGTGGGCTGAATATAAAAAGAGAACTGAGGTAGAGAGTAATGTAATAGCTGAGCAAATGGGTGCTTTGGGAGTGTAATAATTAATGTCAAATTTTCAATTTCTAATGTCAAATAAAATTCAAAATCCAAATTAAAAATTTGAAATTTGAGCTTTGACATTAATTGGAAATTGGATATTGGAAATTTGAAATTGTGAATATGCGCCATGTACCTGTACTACTAACTGAAGTGATTGAATCATTGCAATTAAAATCTGGCATGAACATAATTGATTGTACTCTTGGTGATGCCGGACATTCGGAAAAAATTTTGGAAAAAATTTCACCAAACGGAAAATTGTTGGGAATTGACGCAGATCCTGAAGCGATTTTACGAGCGAAAATGTTTTTACATCAATTTGAAAATCAAATAATTTTTGTTAGAGATAATTTTGTAAATTTAAAACAAACAGTTGTCACAGAAAATTTTACCCCAGTAAGTGGAATTTTAATGGATTTAGGCTGGTCTAGTCCACAGTTTGAAGAAAGAGGTCGAGGATTTAGTTTTCAGAATTTGTCCGAGCCATTGGATATGCGGTATGAGGGAATTAAGAATTATGAATTAGGAATTAAGAATTTGACGGCGAGTGAATTGGTCAATAGTTTGAGTGAAAAAGAATTAGAAAAAATATTTAGTGAATATGGTGAAGAGCAGTTGAGTAGAGAAATTGCTGAGGCAATCATTATTGAGAGAAAAGCTGGTAAAGATTTTAAGACAGTTAGTGAATTAGTGGAAGTTATTTTGAAGGTTTATCGTCAGAAATTAAAAAGTACTAAAGAAATTCCTTGGGTTGGTGGTTTGCATCCGGCTACCAAAGTGTTTCAGGCCCTCCGGATTGCCGTAAATGATGAGTTAGGAGTTTTGGAAAAAGTGTTGCCACAAGCAATTGAGGTTTTAGCTACAGGCGGGCGATTGGCGGTAATTACTTTTCATTCTTTGGAAGACAGGGTAGTAAAACATTATTTCAAGTCACAGATAGGAAAAACACTTAAACTAATAAATAAAAAACCAATTATACCAACTTCTGAAGAGGTCAAAAGTAATTCCCGTTCTGCTTCAGCAAAGTTGAGGGTAGTAGAAAAAATCTAAAATTGCTTTACAAACTTTATAACTTTATAAACTATCATATGAGTCCATTCCTTATTCAAAAACCAACTTTAAGAGATAAAAAAACCGCTTTTAAACAATGGGTGTTGGGTGCGTCATTTCGTTTTTCTTTGCTGGGCTTAATGGTATTTTTGGGTGTGTTGTATGTAGTTCAAACCAGTGCCATTTCTACCAAGGGCTATGAAATTAGAGATTTAAAAAAACAGGTGCAAGATTTAGAAAAAGAAAATCAGAATATGCAATTTAGTATTGCCAATTATAGTTCTTTAAAGAGTATCCAGGAGAGATTAAAAGGAACAGGTATGGTGGCAGTATCCGACGTGCAATATGTTAGATTAGCGGGTCAGGCTGTGGCGATGAAATAACGTAGTTTATCCCGATTTCAACTTCGGTTGAAATCGAGGATCCTCGATTTTCTCGCGAAAGAAAATCGGGATAAAGTTTGTAAAGTTGGCCATTTGGTCGGCTTTTTAGTTTGTGGTATAATAATAACAGTTATAAACTTTTTACTATTGTATGTGGTTATTAGTTTTTCAACGTTTAGTTTTGGAATTTTTTCTTGATTTGATTTATTTTCCCTTATGGTGGTATACCGGCGGTGTAAAACAAGCGGGTTTTTTTTGTTGGCAGCTATTGCAGCAGGGGAATTTGCGTTTAGCTCCAGGCCTGTGGTTAAAAAATATTTTTGTACCCATGTTTGGGCAAACTGACCTGCAGGGAAAATTAATAAGTTTGCTAATGCGTTTGGTTAATATTATCGGTCGTTCAATTGCCCTATTTTTTTGGTTGTTTGTTGTTTTATTTGTTTTTTGTTTGTGGCTAGTATTTCCAGTGGTTTTGGTTTATATGTTTACATTGTCATTATCCTGAGGAGCGAAGCGACGTAAGGATCCCTTTTAGATACAAATATAAGTGCAATAAAATTATTTAATCTTAATGCAAATTAAAACCCGCGGGAAAGGGATCTCTCGCCTGTGGGCTCGGGATTATAGACACTATGCTTTTTTCCAAAATCCTACCTCTAAACATTTTAACTTGTAACACTTGTCAGGGGACAGGTTATCTTAAGTTTAGAAAATGTCCAGAATGCAGAGGCGAGAGTATGGGTATCATGACCAGAGGTAAATTTTTGTATTGGGGTGAACCATTAAATAATTTTCGCATCAGATTAAGAAAAGCCCGGCGTTATTTAAATAAATTTAGAATTATTGGTGCCATAATTTTTGGTAGTGGTTTTTTGTTGTTGTTTTTTTATAATCTCTATCAAAAACATTTGTTACTGGATTTGTTTAATCAAGAATTTTGGTTGGGACAGGGAAATATTAATTTAATATCTTTTTGGTTGTCAATTATTTCTTTTGCTTATTTATTTTATCGCTTAGCCATTGCTAACCGTGAGCCGGAAATTGTAGAGTTGAGAGACTATCGAGATAAAACTTCAGATTTTCAAGATCAGGTAATGGAAACTTGGATTGAGGCAGCCAAAATTCCGCGTCGTCGTAAAAAAGATATTTCCGCAGTTTTTACTGATGAAGCTAAACAGGTTTTGGAACAAGCTTATTTTTTAGCGGAAAAATTTCAAAGTGCTGAAGTGACGCCATTGCATATATTTTATTCTTTACTTTCTTCTTCGCAGGTATTTAGTGTCTTCGTGAGATTAGAAATTCCTGTGCAAAAATTACAAGCTTATTTGGCTCGGTTTTTTATTAAGTCTGAACAAAAAGTGGTGCCGGCTATTTCCGATGATTTTAAACAGATTCTTTTCCAGGCCTACGCTTTGGCCTACGACATTCGCCAAGAATATGTAAATGTAACTGAACTTTTGCTTTCTGCAGTCAATCAATCAGAGCCAATTCAGGAGGTGCTTTATGATCAAAAAGTTGACAAGCAAAAATTGGGGAATGTAGTGGAATGGTTGCGCATTAGAGAAAGATTGCGTCGGCAGTATTTAAAATTTCGTAAAGCAGCGGCTCGGAAAAGTCGTCATGGTATGGATCGCGCTATGACGGCGGTAGCCACTCCTTATTTAAATAGTTTTAGTGAGGATCTAACTTTGGCAGCAAAATTTGGTTATTTGGCTCCTTGCGTTGCGCGTGAACAAGAACTAACTGAAATTTTTCGAATTATTGAAGGTGGGCGTCAGAGTGTGATTTTGGTTGGTGATTTGGGCGTGGGTAAAATGAGCCTTATTGAAGGCATGGCTCAAAAAATGATTGAAGATGAAGTACCGGATAGAATTAAAGACAAACGCTTGGTGCAATTGTCAATTTCCTCGCTTCTAGCTGGTACTACCGTGAGCGGTGCCAAAGAAAGAATGATTAAAATTTTGAATGAAATTGCCAGAGCCAAAAATATTGTTTTATTTATTAAGGATATTCACGAACTTGCGGGTGCTACTGAAAGTGGCACAGATGGAGTGGACTTAACCTCGGTAATGACTGAATATTTTGGTCCAGGAATATTTTTAACTTTAGCTACCACTTCTGTTGCAGATTATAATCGTTCTATTGTAAATAAGTCGTTGGGTAAGGCCTTTGCTAAAGTAGAAGTTAAAGAAATGAATGCTAATCAGGCTATTCAAGTTTTGGAATCAAAAGTCGGGCATGTAGAATATAAACATAATGTGTTTTTTTCTTATGATGCTATAGCTGAATGCGTAAAGTTGGCTGGAAAATATCTGCATGATCAAAATTTACCAGAAAGTGCCTTGCAACTTTTGAATGAGTCGGCTGCCTACGTAAAAAATCATCGTGGTGCCAATCAGTTAGTATTGGCCGATGATGTGGGTATGATTGTTTCAGAAAAAACTGGTGTGCCTACCAGTACAGTTTCGGAAAATGAATCAGATAAACTTATGCGTTTGGAAGAAGAAATGCATAAACGAGTTATTGGCCAAGATGAGGCAGTTGATTCAGTGGCCAATGCTCTGCGTCGGGCTCGGGCTGAAGTTCGTTCCACTAAAAAACCAATTGCTAATTTTCTATTTTTAGGTCCTACAGGTGTGGGCAAAACCGAGCTGGCTAAAACTATCGCGGAAATTTATTTTGGCGGAGAAAATAAAATGGTGCGTCTTGATATGAGTGAGTATCAAGATAAAAGTTCTATTTATCGTTTGATTGGTGAAGCAGGTCGCCAGGGTACAGGAATTTTGACCGAGGCAGTAAGACAAACACCTTTTTCATTGGTACTTTTAGATGAATTAGAAAAAGCTGATCCTGATGTTTTAAATATATTTTTACAAGTGTTTGATGATGGCCGATTAACGGATAGTGTGGGTCGTACCATTGATTTTACCAATACCATTATCATTGCCACTTCCAACGCCGGTACCCAATTTGTTCAGGATGAATTAAGTAAAGGGTCTTCGTTGGAAACAGTAAAACAGAATTTAATTAAAAGTGAATTGAAACAATATTATAAACCAGAATTTTTAAATCGTTTTGATGGGGTAATTTTATTTAAACCATTAAATCGTGAAGATATTAAAAAAGTGGCTACCATGATGCTAAAAAGAGTGGGTCGGGATTTGGAAACTAGAGGAGTGGAATTGAAAATAGAACCGGCTGGTTTGGAAGCCTTGGCTGAAGCAGGTTTTGACGCCGAGTTTGGTGCTCGTCCTATGCGCCGAGCCATTCAGGATAAAATAGAAAATAAATTAGCAGAATTAATTTTAAATGGCAGTTTAAAGAGAAGAGATGTAATTATTGTTGGTGAAAATGCTGAATTGAGGGTGGAAAGAAATTAAAATTTAAACAAAATTCAATTTTTATAGTTTTTTTCATGTTATACTTCTTTTTCTTTTTATTAACTTTTCTCATCTCACTTTTTCTCACTTTAATAGTCCGCAATATCATGCGGCATTTTAAGATTGTAGACTATCCCAAGTTAGAAAAAAGAAAGATCCATCGCGGTAAAATTCCTTATGGTGGTGGTTTGGCAATTTATGTTAGTTTTTTTATAGTGGTGGCGATAATTTTTTGGTCCACCAATTATTTTGGACCCAATATTACGAGTAAAGAATTGTTAGCGATGTTTTTGGGGGGCCTAGTGTTAATGATTGGCGGAATTTTGGACGACAAATATGTTTTAAAAGCCAAATCACAAATTTGGTTTCCGGTTTTAGCCGGTTTAATAATGATTTTTTTGGAAATTGGCCCTAGTGTAGTTACCAGCCCTTTTGGGGGAATGATAAATTTAGATAGTTATCATTTGGGAATCTTAACTCTTGGTAATCTATTAGTCTTTTTTTGGTTAATGGGTATGATGTTTACTACTAAATTTTTGGACGGACTAGATGGTTTAGTTGGGGGGATTATAACTATTGGTGCCTTAATGATTGCTTTTTTAAGTTTACAAAAACAATGGTATCAGCCAGATGTGGCACTGCTCTCAATTGTTTTTGCGGCAGCTGTTTTGGGATTTTTAGTTTGGAATTTTTATCCGGCCAAGATTTTTTTAGGTGAGGGTGGTAGTTTATTTACTGGTTTTATGTTGGGAAGTTTGGCAGTGATTGCTGGTGGCAAGATTGCTACGGCCTTACTTGTGATGGGTATTCCCATGTTGGATGTTGGTCGGGTAATTATTCATCGTTTAAGAATAGGTCAGCCAATTTATCAGGGTGACAGCGAGCATCTACATTTTCAATTGTTAAAATCTGGGCTTAGCCAAAAACAGGCGGTATTTTTGCTTTATTCAATATCTTTTTTGTTTGGCATCGCCACCCTGTTTTTACAAAGCGAGCAAAAAATAATGGCCTTAATTTTTTTATTTGTATTGATGATGTTGTTAGGTGTTTGGGTGGGGCGTAAAGAATAATATTATGAAAGAAAAAGTGACTATAAAAAAATGGCAGATTATCTTTTTTGTAATTTTGATTGTTTGCTCAGTTGGTTTGTGGCTGTGGCAGAGTCATTGGCCAAGAGCACTAATTAAAGTTAATGGAGAAGAATTAAATGTTTTGTTGGCTGATACGCCATACCATTACTATGTGGGCTTGGGAGGTAGAAACTCTTGGGGAAATTTTGCTGGCATGTTGTTTGTGTTTCCCGATTCATCACAACATGGCATAGTTATGCGAAATATGAATTTTCCTATTGATATAGTTTGGTTAGACCACGGACGAATAATTGATTTTGCTCAAAATGTTCCAATCGAGCCTGGAGTTAAAGATGGCGATTTAGTGGTATATTATCCTAGAGTGAATGGTAATTTGGTTTTGGAATTACCTGCTGGCTGGGTGCTTAAAAATGGTTTGAAAATTGGAGATATTTTGACGATGATCAGTAGATAGTAGCTGAAAAAGTTGTTAACAAAGCGGAATTGACAAAAATCTGGCTTTAGTGTAGAATATCGTTACTTTTTAAACCTATAGTTTATATCCTAAAAGCTAACATCTAAAATCTAATTCTATGTTTTACGTAATCGCCACTGGTGGAAAACAATATTTAGTAAAGACTGGTAATACTTTAAAAGTAGAAAAATTACTTGTGGAGACAGGGAAAGAAGCAATTTTTGATAAAGTATTGTTAACAGCTAATGAAGATGGAACTGAAGTAAAAATTGGTACCCCTTATTTAGAAGGAGTTAGTGTTAACGCTGAAGTATTGTTGCAAGGCCGGGCAGAAAAAATCCGGGTAGTAAAATACAAAAGAAAAGTTAGATATACTCGTGTGCAAGGTCACCGACAGCCATTTACCAAGATTAAGATCAAATAGTATTAATTTAGATAAACTTGTATAGATCAATATTGATAAATAACCCACCTGCTAGGTGGGTTTTGAATGCTTGAAAAATTATCTAAATTAGGTTAATCTATAAGTACATGAGTGATGTACAGGCTATTAAAGACAAAATTGATGTGGCAGATTTGATTGGTGAATATGTTCAGCTCAAACCTTCTGGAGTGAACAAAAAAGGTTTGTGTCCGTTTCATCATGAAAAGTCGCCATCGTTTATGGTTAATTCTGAACGTCAGAGTTGGCACTGTTTTGGTTGCGCTAAAGGTGGGGATATTTTTAGTTTCGTTCAGGAAATTGAGGGAATGGAATTTGTGGAGGCTTTAAAATATTTAGCCAATCGTGCTGGTATACAGCTTGATAATAATTTTCGTTCGGAAATTAATTCCAGTCAAAAAAATCGTCTTAAAGAAATTAATAAAGAGGCAGCACGGTTTTTTTATAATTTTTTAATAAAAATGCCGGGTGCTAAGCCAGCGCTAGATTATTTGGTTAAGCGTGGATTAAAAGAAGAAACAATTGATGAATGGCAGATTGGTTTTATTCCTGATCAGTGGGATTTGTTGACGCAATATTTATTTAAAAAAGGATTTTCCATAGATGATTTGGTTGCTTCAGGTCTAACTATTAAGTGCGAAGACGCAAATGTCCAAACTGGTAGGGGGTTCTGGGATCGTTTTCGTGGGCGAATAATGTTTCCTATTTGGGACATTCATGGCGAGGTGGTGGGTTTTACTGGAAGAATTTTGGTAGAAAAACCCGACTCCGCCAAGGCTACGCCGGGCAAGGAAAATTTTACGCCAGGCAAGTATATTAATACGCCGCAAACAGTCATTTATGATAAATCACGAGTAATTTTTGGTTTAAACAAGGCTAAACAAGAAATTAAAACTAAAGATTTAGTGGTAATGGTAGAAGGACAGATGGATGTGATTGCTTGTCATCAGGCTGGGATGAAGAACGTGGCAGCGTCATCTGGTACTGCTTTAACTGAACAACAAATTAAATTATTACAAAGATATTCAGCTAATTTAAATTTAAGTTTTGATGCAGATGAAGCCGGGCAAAATGCGGCTAAACGGGGGATTGATGTGGCATTGTCTATGGGAATGAATGTAAAAGTTATTAAAATACCTGAAGGTGCCGGAAAAGATCCTGATGAATGTTTGAAAAAAAATTCGGCGATTTGGTTTCAAGCTGTTAATAATGCCCAAGCAGTAATGGAATGGTTTTTGGAAAAAGTTCTATATGGTCAAGATTTATCTAATCCTCGTTTAAAACAAATTGTGGCGAATAAATTTTTGAGTCAAATTGTTTTAATTCCGTATGCAGTGGAACGAGACCATTGGCTAAAGCAACTTAGTGAACGTTTAGGTGTGGAAGTTAGTGTTTTGCGCGAAGATCAAGAAAAGATTAAGACTAAGATTAAGATTAAAGCTGAAGTTGTTGGATCAAATTCAGAAGAAAAAAAAGTAAGTATTTTGTCGCCGATTGCTAGTGAAGAAACTCGTTTGGACATTTTAATTGAAAATTTGGTGGCTGGTTTATTACGTTATCCCAAATTATATTCAGAATTGGCAGATAAAATGCCAGAAGCGGCTTTGTTCGCTTGGCGTTATGGCGGGCTTTACAATGAATTAAAAAAGCAGTATAATGGGGGAAATTTAGAAGCTAACAAACTTCGTGATTTATCTATATTGGAAAATCAGGAAAACATAGTAGATGTTCTCATGCTAAAGGGTGAGTGGGAATTTTCTGTTATATCAGAATTAGAAGTTAAAAAAGAATTGGAAAATCTTTGTGAAAGAATTAAAGAGGAATGGGTGAGAAACAGAAGGCACGAAATGCAAACTGAGATTGAAAAAGCAGAGAAAGCAGGGGATACTTTTAAGGTAAAATCATTGTTGGGTGAGTTTGAAGAGTTGAATATCAAATAATTTGTAAAGCTCATAGAGAAATTAACGAGTTATGTTTCAAAGAATTACAGCAATCTTATTTGGAATATTTGGAGTTACATCTTTTGTGTGGGTGATCATGTTAACATGGGATTTTGTTAGTTATAATTATACTTATTCAACAAAATTTTTAGTCAGTTTTGTAATGATTTCTTTTATTGCTTTGGTTTTAAATATAACAGGCAGATTATTAG
>CAILTG010000020.1 GCA_903837125.1 Candidatus Magasanikiibacteriota bacterium
ACTTTTGGCAGTAGCCATAAAATTCCAAAGCGTGATTTATATTTTTAAAATTATTTTTTTCGGCAATTTCTTTTTCTTGATGTTCTAAATGATGATCAAGCTCAACTTTACGAATAGACTGGCAACCCAAACAAATCAAATGATGATGATGGTCGCCTACTAATTCAAAATATTCCTGTCCCGCTAAAACTGTTTTATTAATAATTTTCTCGCGACACAAGAAAGCTAATTCACGATAAATAGTTGAACGATTCGGCTTGATTTTTTGCTCGGCTAGTTTCTTAACAATTTCATCCTCTGAAATCACACAACCAGCCTTAATGAAAATATCCAACACAGCCAAACGAACCTTAGTTAATCGCCCTCCTTTACTTTTAATTGTTATTAAAATTAATTCTTTATTCATAAACGCATCATTGTTGCAATAATACAGCTAATTTCATAAAATGTCAAAGATCAGGCTAAAAAACAGGCATCCCTTGACTTTTCCATTAATTAATGCTATTACTATGGCAGTTTCTTTTAAATAAACAATCTTGGAGTTTCCAATGAAAAATACCTTATTAATGCTCGTTATTTTAATGCTAGCCATATTAAGTAGCTGCACCAAAGATACACCAAACGGGCCAAGTAATCAAACTGATTACATTCGAGAATATGTTAATGACGTAATCAGATTAGAAGCTGAAACTTACGCCGATTCAACAGGCTTACGTCTAATTTTGAAATTAGCAACCATAGCCGATGCTGATCTCACTCCAATAGAGTATAAAGACTCAACTTGCCTGGCAATAACCATCTATGATGGTGACAAAATAATTGCTATTTACCCTTATTCCAGAGCAGATTGGATCAAAGCTTTTGGCTCTGATTCTCACTATAAAGGCTCGAGAGTTGTCTCTGACACTACCTTCGCAAAAGAAGGAGTGTTAAAAAACATTACTCAGGGCAAAATTAATGTTAGATTTAGCCTTAAAAAGCTTTATACTGACGAAATTTATCCCGTTTCACTAAACGTACCGTACAATTTTATCACAGAATGACGAATAAGCCCCTTACCATAAGGGGCTTAAATTTTTTAAAAAACGCTAGCATTTTTTAAAAAAAATGATATACTTGACATTTTTTATATATAATGCTATTACGTTGACAGTTCTCTTTATCTAAATATCTTGGAGTATTAAATGAAAAATCTCATTTGGTCCTTAACATTCATAGCCACATTGCTATTAACATCTTGTTCAGACCTTTTTGGCCCGAATAATGACGAAAACCAAAACAAAACCATTAGCACCGACATTTACAAATTAAAAGTCGAAACACACACCAATAATGGCGGAATTGAATTGTATTTTTATTTATACATTCAAAACGACAACTATTACACACCCGACCCCAACCAAGACTCGATTTATATGTCTCTAAAAGTCTTTGGCGATAATGGAGTTCAGATTTATTCTGAAAATATTCCCAATCAAGTCTGGGATCAACCTAGCTTCCAAAAAGGCTATGAATACCACTATTTTACCG
>CAILTG010000021.1 GCA_903837125.1 Candidatus Magasanikiibacteriota bacterium
GAAGCCAATTCTGTTCTTTCAAAATCTAAAATTCCCACAATCTTATTATCATTCACAAGAATATTGTCGAAATGAGTATCCCAGTAAACCAAAAAAATTTTTTGCTCATCCAGGAAGTGCTGGTTATTATTCACAAAGTTCTTAATGTGTTGGATAAATTCTGGTTGAAGCAACTTTCTTTCCTCAATTTTTGATAGTGAATCACTAATCTGTGAAACAATCTTCTCGCGCCAATTTATGGTTGGCGGTAAATTAAATTTTTTTATGAATGAATCAACTGGAGTCTGATTAATCAACTTTAAATAGCCACATAATTGTCTTACAATTTCTTTTCTCTCCGCGTTAGTCATCAAATGCCATTTTGAATACAAATTGTCACCTTGGATTTTGTGATAAACCACGTAGAACTTATTGTAAATCTTTTTGCTATCATCAAATACAATAATATTTGGTACTGGCAATTGGCCATTAAATAAATTGTAAAAAAATTCTTCCCTTAAAAATTTATCTTCATTATCAATATCCTCACAAACCTTAAGAATGTACTGATCATTAATTGAGTACACTTTATTGGTAAAGCCAATCTCGACTTTGTCAAAAGACTCTATTTGCCCTAGATTATGCCAAGAAAATATTAATTGTGCTTCTATCTTATTCATACTAATTCTCTTCACCAGAAATTATCCAATAACGATGGTAATTATAGGATTTTTTAGCTCAATAGTCAATTGAAAAAAAGCTGAGCAACACCTCCTTACCTATCTCAACACCCCCCCCGGCAGAGGCAAACGAAAAAAGGACCGGATCCCGCAGGACCCGATCCTTTTGTTTTAGTTCCGATTTAGCCAATTCTTTCAACCTGTCGGATGTAAAAAAGATTAACAGTCTTATGATATTTGTTTATCACTTGGCCTTGTTCATCCTTTTCTTCAATAACGATGAAAGATTTAAGAGCGGTTTCACCTTTTTTAACCCGGTAGCCCACGTTGAGCCACTGGTTAAAAGTTAAACAATTACTTTTCGGATCGTAATTGTTAGCCTCATCAAGACCCCAGCGGGTGATGATTTGTTTGCGGACAAGTTCAGCGGTGTTCGCCGAACCAGTCCAGTGGGAAACGATTGTGTTTTCCATATAATTAAAAAACGGCCATTATTTAAAATGTCCGAACGGAGGCCGTAATAATTCCGCAGCGAACGGGCTAACTACAGCGGCTGATAGCTTGCCTTAGTCAAGGTGGAGATGAGGCACGAGTTCTTACCTTGACGAAGGATAAGCTGACGCTATAATACCTAGCCCTGATGCGGAAAAATGGAGGCCAAAAAAACAGACTCTTTACAAGCCTGTTCTCGCCAATAATCACGTTTTTCTCCGCTCACACCCGTTTTTCCCTTCGCGTTGTCTTTCCACCCCTCGCCACCCTCCCAAACCACCAACCAACCCTCTCACTCATTTCCATTCAATAAGTAATTCAAGAAAGTAGTACTTAAGTAATAATAGTAAGTAATAAGTTTAAGTATATATATATTTAGTATAGTTAGTATAACAATAATGTCGTTCAGTAGATTCTCCGGTGAGATAATAGTCAAGGTAAATTGGAAAATAATAATGGCTAGATTTAGATGTTTTAAGATGCTTTGCTAGTGGAACGCGAATCCTCTAGTCGTGCCACTAGCAAAGGACTGTTCTCTGTAAGGTATTTTAACAAAAAACAGGTCGTTAAATCAAGCCTAAGTTGACCAGCCGCCAATTTGCCGGTATACTAAATAGCAAATTGGCTGGGGAAGGCACTCCTCCCCCTACCCCTCCTCCAGTTCAAGAGTTTTGGATGAAATAGGTACGAGTCAATTCGTATAATCGCACAAAACAAACCCCAGACTGAGTCTGGGGTTTGTTTTTTAATATTCTAAATTTAGCAAATCATTCAAAACACTATCGAGAAAGTACTATTTCCGGGCTATCTTCATTTTCACAAGCTCTAATAAATACTGCGCCATGAGGATCAACCTGTAAAGTATAACCAGAATGTCCCCCATTCCAGTTACCAGTACCATTAGAACTAACAGGTACAGAAGACAAATAACCACGATCAACCAACCCGCGCAAATTAACACAAGCAGTACTACCAGAAACTGCTGTACGACAATTATCATTATAATTATTGCAACCAGAAACATCAGTTCCAATCATATACACACCAGTACTAGTACCCATTGACGCTACCACTGGCAAATAGGCACCACCATGATCTAGTTGATCCAGTTTAAGAGCATTTAATAATTCACTAACTTGCTGCCAACGTACGCTGTCACGTGAATCTTGAAAACGTTTTAAAGGATCTAAAGCTACAAACACGACCACCGCTAAAATAGCCATAATAGCTACCACAATCAAAAGCTCAATTAAAGTGAAACCTTTTTTATTCATATAATTTTATCTAGCCACAGAAATACCAGCTGGAGTATGTTCTGGGATACAAGCGCCAATTGTTACTGTACCATTGGCATTCCTTAAAAGATAATAAAATGTCTTTAATGCAGTTCCTACTCTTGGATCAATTGGCACAGAAGCTAAATAACCTCCTGTTACTAAACCAGATAAATCCACTAAAGCAGTGGTACTTGCAGCTGTACAACCAGTGGCGTCACTTCCTGTACCAATCATATACGGAGTACCAGGTGTGGTACTTGCCACAGAGTCTAAATAAGATCCCTTCTTATCCACCTGATTTATTTTTACAGCGCTCAACACACCTGTAACATCACCCCAACGACGAGAATCACGCGAATCCTGAAACCTAGTTAAAGGATCCAAGGCCACAAAAACTACACCGGCAATAATCGCAATGATCGCAATTACGATCAAAAGTTCGATCAAAGTAAAACCTTTTTTATTCATAGGTTCCAACTTAAATAAATAAATTAAATTTTTGGTATCTCTGGATCAGTTCTCCCCCAATTTTTTTCTGCACCTCGCAACGCCAAACCAATAGCTTCAATAAAAAACAAAGGAATCTTTTCACTCATTAATCTGGCTTTGCCTACTTGTACCTGTAAACTTAAGGCTTTTGAAAAATATTCTGGCAAGCCCAATAACAAACTGGACCCTCCCACCAAAACCATTTCGGCCACTGCTTTTCCGCTTTCATTTTTATAATCAACAAGACTTAATTTAATTTCTTCTATAATTTTATTTAATTCTGTTTCCAAAGCCCCAACCACTTTTTTATTTTTAGATTTTAAACCTGTTTTTATTTTCTCTGTTTCAGCTTTAACGATATCCAAATCCAATCCTTCTGCCACCGCCTTGGTAAAATCATTACCAGCAATATTAATTACATACTCATAATGCAAACCAAACTCATCAAAAATACCAACAAAAGTAGTGGACGAACCAATATCCAACACGATTACCGGTTCTTTAGGCAAATTAACGAATAAATTTCTAAAAGTGGCCAAAATTTCCAAATCAAAACTTTTTACCTCTAACTTTATACTTCTAAAAAACTGTAACCATTCACTAACTACTTCTTTATGAGAAGCAACAATTAAAATTTCCAGCTTTTCTTTTGTTTCACTAAGGATCCTATAGGAATAGACCAAACTTTTTTGTTCAATAGGAATATTTTCAGATAATTCCTTGGCTATAAAATTTTGTTTATTTTTTTTATTTTGTACTGGCAAATAAAAATGATGAACAAAAGTCTGGCTTTCCGGCAAACCAAAATATATTTCCTTAGCCTTTATTGCTTTAGGGGTGGCTTTGGCCATTACTTCTTTTATGGCTACAGTCAACTTAACTGGATCTTTGATTCTACCTTTTTCAACTATTCCTGACCCTAATTCTACTCTTCCCAAACTTTCTATTTTTCCTCTACCCAAAACACTCTTAACCAAGACCACTTCAATTGAACCATCGGCAATATCCAAACCAACAGATTTTTTTCCAAAAAAACACATAACTAATTCAATTAATTTTCTACTTCCTGCCAGGAAGTAACCGCTACTGTACTCGTACCAACAGTAGCCAAAACCTTTAACTTTTTATAATAATTATTTATGTTGGATAATACAGTAACCGTCCGCTTATCACCATTCGCAACCACCCCCATTATACACGTCCCTTCAACAAAATTCAAAGTACCGCCAGTCCAATTACCATCCAATTGTAAATGTCTTAAAGCTTCTTCAGTACAACCATTGGCCAAAGAATATGCTTCTTGACCTTTTTGAGCAGTATAGCCCATATCCATTTCCCCCATACCCAAAATTGTTGCGCTAAAAGCAATCACCAAAGCCGCTACACTAACAATTAACACGGTTAACAACGCCGCCACCCCGCGATTGTCAAATTGGAAATTGGAAATTGTCCCGATAGAATACGGGATCCCGTACTTTGTCGGGAAAAATTGGAAATTTCGCATAACTCTTATTCTCTTAAACTTACACTGGTCTGTAAACTTTGACTAAAACCATAATTAACATCCGAACTGGTAGTATATTGCACTGTAATATTTAAGCCAATATTTTCTCTAGTACTACTGGCAGATAAGTTAGTAAATACCAAATTAGCAACTTGAACACGATTAGTGGTTATTGCAGTAGTACTAACATTTCCCTCTTTTATTTGTAATTGACCATAAATTTTAGACAGATTAATGATGGTAGGATTTAGGGTACTGCTAGCCATAGTTAGATACAAAACTCCTGGATTTACACCAAAAGTTGATGAAACAATATTTATTGAAGAAGCGGATTGAATTTTTTGGGTTATTAAGTCCATAGCCATTCTAGTATTAGCTTGAACTTCTTCTTGTGAATAAGTCTTATTACGAGCATTAGAAATATTTAAACTAAAACTAATAAAAGTACCAACTATTCCACCAATAATGGCGACATAAATAAGCGTTTCAATCAAGGTAAATCCTTTTTTATTAATCATATTTATTTATAATAAATTGTCACATCATTTAAAATCGGCGTGGAATTACCATCACCAATCAAAAATGCCTGGTACTGTACCCACTGATTCCAATTCAAAACTTTAGGGATCAGGCTTCCATGATAATCAGTAAAATAATCTCCCACACCATTTAACCCATACCAGGCTGACCAAATTCCCGGAGACCCGGCATTATTAGGAGCAGTACGTACTTGTAATTTTACTGCACAATTACTACAAGTGGAAGTGTCACTAGTCCAAGAAATAACACTCACTGGAGAAGGATTTAATAAATTAAAAGCAGAAGAAATAATACTTCCGAGTGTGGCATAATTATTAGCCCCGGTTAATTCTTGCCACCAAATTTGCACATTATTTAATTGTACCAGTTGCGTTCCGTTACTTTTTAAAAAGGCTTTAAACATTAATTTTCCAGTGGAGGTAGAAAAAGTGATAATATTGGTGTCAATCACTGTGGCAGTGTTGTAATTTCCCGTTCCCGCCACAACCCAAGCTGAACCATTCCAATATTGCCAGATAGAACCATCATTATTTGATAATTGATAATAAATATCTCCACCATTTTTATTGGCAGTTTCAATAAAATGTGTCCATTTATAAAAAGTTGTAGTAGGAACAGCCAGAAACTCGGCTGGATTTAAACTTGGACTAGTAGTAGCAAAAGAAATACCATTATTCCAAGAACAACTTTCAGCTAACCCGCAACTAATTTCAGAGTCATAAGTCTCACAACCAACTTCTGTTCCTGAACAATATCCACTACTTAAATTCACTAATTGCGCAGTACCGCTAGTGATTTCAATCGTGGAAGTATTATACAAATAATTTTCTGGTACAAAAAAATCCCATTCATTGTTTCTACTACAATCAATTTGCACCTGATCTAATTGAACCTGCTCTGTGCCGTTGCCAGATAAAAAAGCTTTAAACATTATTTTTTTGGTAGAAGTTGGAAAAATATTAATATTAGTATTAATAACTGTAGAAATATTATAATTAGTAGCCATCGTAGAAGTAACCCAAGCTGAACCATTCCAATATTTCCAACTCACTCCACCATCATTGGATAATTGATAGTAAACTTCCCCGCCGTTTTTGGTAGAGGTTTCAGAAAAGCCCGACCAATAACTAATTTGATTGGGAGTATAGGAATTATTATTTCTAATACTTGGAATTGTACCCGAATAACTTTGAATCCAACTACAACTAG
The DNA here is from genome assembly GCA_903837125.1 of Candidatus Magasanikiibacteriota bacterium. Lineage (GTDB taxonomy): Bacteria > Patescibacteriota > Patescibacteriia > Magasanikbacterales > UBA922 > CAILTG01. The sequence continues at coordinate 6,171 of CAILTG010000021.1, forward strand.
CCTGTGTCTGGCAACTAGATTGATTAGTTAAATTAGTACAGGTAGAAGTAGCACCCGAACAAGTACCCAAATCCTTCAACTGTCCCAAACCACCAATAACTTCAATTTCATTCTGATCATAAGTATATTGATATTGATTATTAAAATCCCAAACCATTTGCCCACAGCCACCACCAGGGTTATATTTTAATTGCAATTGATCAGTCGTAGAAGCGTCAACATTACCATCATCAGCAAAATATTTAGTGACATTAGACCAAATATTTTGCCCAGTTCCACCAAACCAATCGGTCTGCATCCATAAATTAGTATCCCAATTAGTTAAATAACTCACTTGCTGCACAGTATTAGTCGTATTTCGGACCGGCCATTCAACTTTTGAAATTATTTTTTTAGTTTGTACATCGGTATAAAAAGCCGGACAAGTGGCAATATTATTATTAAGATCTCGACAAACCGACGTAACACTGATTGTTCTAAGATAATTGCCACTTTGACTATTTGTACCTTCGCCATTAAACACCCACTGCCCACTAGAAGTAGACACTGACGAAGTGGTAAAAATCAATTCATTCCAAGCTCGATCACGGATGGCACGTACTGCTTCCATCCCCTCTTGTGCCAAAGCCTGAGCTTCTGTTTGTTGTCCTCCAACATCCAAAGTTACAAAACCACCAATTGACAAAGTCACCATTACGGCACTAATAAGCGCAAAAATTGCCAAAGCCACAATTACTTCTAACAAACTTTGTCCTTTATTATTTAACATAATTATCTACTAACAACAATATTTTCTCCCTCTGCTCCACAAGCTTGAGCATTAATTATACCAGTATCATTTCGACTAACTGCATAATAAGTTTTTTGAGATGTACCTAAACTAGGGTCTTGAGGAATGGGGTTTAGTTTAGCACTTAAATCATTGGTTAAGTCTAAACAGGTTGATTGAAGTAAATTTCCAGAACCAGGATTTGCGCTGGTGGTGAAAATTGAGACAGATTTAAGTTTAGGACTATATAAATTATTATCTGTTTCAAAATAAGTTTTATATTGAAAATACTGATTATTACTGACATTGGCAAAATTGAACGAAGGTAAACCAGTAGTCTTGTTTAATAATTCGGTGTAATAACTGCCAATCGTACCATCTGGACCAATGAATGAACTACCCACACAAGATGTATTAGTGCAGGAACGGACCTGAAGTTTAAGACGGGTGGCGCCACGTTTATAAAAATCTAAAACTTCTTGATCAGACAAAACTCTATTAAATATCGAAAATTCATCCATAGCACCACTAAACAAATGAGTAGTATAATTATAAGATCCAATATAGCTAGGTTTGCTGTTTACATTAACTACACTATCAGTATGATTAGTCGTTTTTACTAGTACGCCATTAATAAAAAATTTAATCTGTTTGGCGGCATAATCGTGAGTAACAACTAAATGCCACCACTTGTTAGAGACATCTGAAATTTGCCCCATTGAATAAGAAGCACCATTGTTACTAGTTGAATTACTATATTGCCAACCAAGAGTAACTAATTTTTCATTGACGGCACGATTTAAATAAAGCCAATGGAAACCTGAGGAACCTTGCGCACCGACTAAATAAACAGTTTCCAACTGACTCCCACTGGAAGTATCGGTAAATATTGGTTTAATCCAGGCTGAAACAGTAATACTATTATTAAATGAACTAAGTTTAGTGGTAACCAAACGATCATCAATACCATCAAAATTTACGGCTTGGCCGAATTTTCCTGTCACACTGGAAGGACAAGTGCCAGGAATACATGTATAAATAACAGCGCTAGGTGAAGTATCTAAGAAAGAATTAGATCCTGACTGTTCATTAAAATGCATTAACAAAACATTACCACTCATATTAGCATCCCCGGATGAATATCCAGTTTCAGATTGACCATTATTAGGTAATTCTTTATTGGTAGGAAATTGAGGTGCATAAGCTAATGACGACCAAACTGTGTTTGAAGTAATGGAATCAATAACTGGCGAAGTGTAAGAACCGGAAGTATTGGGTGAAATTAATTCTAACCAAGAATTAGAATTATTCCATTGGGTGGAAGAATAGGTACCAAGACTGAAGTCTAATTGAGAAGTATAGTTATAATTACCACTGGTAGAACTACCAGAACCAGAACTACCACATGAAATGTCACAGCCGGAAGAAGCGGTACCCAGCATTCGCCAATTGGTATCTATACCGGTTGGAACTAAACCTTGATTTTCTATTTGATAAAGGCGAACAGCATCCACAATTGATTGGGTATCGGCATAACGACGAGAATTACGAGCATCTTTAAAACGTTGCAATGGATTAAGGGCAACAAAAACTACCCCGGCGATGATGGCAATAATGGCAATAACAATTAATAATTCTATTAGAGTAAAAGCTTTTTTGTTTAAAATCATATTATTCTTCAATCTTTCCAAAATTATTAATGTTGATAGTAGAAGTACCTTGAACATTATCAATCAAATTAAAACTTCCAATATTATTTGGTTTGCCCAACCCGGCAGAAAAATTAATATCAATATTGTCACCAGTTAAATTTAAATTGATATTTTTAATTGAAACAACATTATCCAAAATATTAAGACGATCATTGGCTACAACTCTAGAAGCATAGGAATTACCCTGATAAATAGTATAAAAATTAGGGTTGGCAGTTAAACTTAAAAAAACTCCATGAGGGAAATCATTATAACGACTAATTGAATTCTCTCTGGCCCATCTTAAATTTTGCACCAACTGTGCACTAGTTTCACTTAACTGTGATTTAACCTGTAAAGAACCATAAATAGGAACGGCTGCCAAAACTAAAATAATGGTAATAGTAATTACTACTAAAAGTTCAATAACTGTAAATCCAACTCTATTTTTTTTAAAAAATATACAATACATGAATAAAACTATAAAACATAATTTAGCGATGAATATTTCCGGTAATATTATAGATTGGGGTAATAATTGATAAAGCTAAAAATCCTACTATTAAACCAATAAATAACAACAGTATCGGTTCAATAGCAGTTGATAAATTTTTAGTAGAATTATCTACTTCCACTTCATAAAAATCGGCCAAATAAATCAAAGTATCCTCCAAATTTCCCGACTGCTCCCCTACTGAAACCATTCTGGTGGCCATTTTAGGGAAAAGCTTTTTGTATTCTTCCATAGCTTCAGCCAAACGACTACCTTTACCCACCCTTACTCCTATTTCTTTTAAAGATCTCTGATAATAAAAATTACCAACGGTTTCTGAGGTTACTCGTAAAGCTTCATCAATGTTCAAACCACTTTTTAATAATGTTCCCAAAGTTCGAGAAAACCTAGCTAAATTGGTATTTTTAACTATATTTTTCACAACCGGCATTGTTAATAACAACCAATTAGTAACTGGCCGAGAAAATTTTGCTTTAGCTACAGTCAACAAAACAATTACACCCAATACCACCCCCACAAAAAGACCAACTGAATGAGCTGCCACAAAATGTGAAAAAACTATTAAAGCTCTCGTGGTAAATGGTAATTGTGTTTTTAACCCTTCAAACAACGGAATTATTTTAGGCAAAACCAAAAATGACATTGCTAAACTTAAAATAAAAGCCGCCCCCAAAACCACAGACGGATAAAGCATAGCACCCTTTATTTTGGAACTAAGTTCTTTTTCTTTTTGTAACTGTTCAGCCAAATGCTGTAAATTACCGGCCAAAGTGCCAGAACTTTCTCCAGCAAAAACTGAACTAATAAAAATACCAGAAAAAACTTTAGGATAACGTCCTAATGATTCCGCCAAGGTGTTTCCTGATTCTACAGACTTCCTCACTCCAATAATTATCTTCTTCATTTTTCCCTTAACAGTATCTTCAATAATACCTAGTGATTCAGTAAGAGTTAGACCTGACAATTGCATCACAGCCAAATATTTAGCCAATAACGCCTTATCGGCTAAACCCGTGCCACCAATGCTTAAATTTATTTTTAACAAATCTTTGTATTGCATAAAAAATAATAAACTATTCAAACCTACATTATCAAAATAAAAACTTATTCCATAGTCACTCGCAACACCTCTTCTAAAGTCGTCACCCCATTCATTACCTTATCAATACCATCTTCAAGCATAGTAGTCATTCCCTGACTCTTGGCCACAACCATAATTTGCTGGCTGGAAGCGCGCACTAAAATTAATTTTTTAATTTCTTCACTCAATTCCAAAATTTCAAATACCCCAATTCTTCCTTTATACCCTGTATTATTACAAATATCACAGCCAGTGCCTTTGTATAGTCTTAATTTTTCCAATTTCTTACCACCTTTTTTAGTTATTAAATCATTAATACGAGGATCAGCTACCAAAGAATCTTTCTCAGCCTTGTTCATTTCATAAGAAGTACGGCAACGAGTACATATTTTACGCACCAACCTTTGTGCTACTGCTACATTAATAGTGGAAGCTGCCAAAAATGGCTCAATACCCATATCCAATAAACGTGGCAAAGTGGTAGCGGCATCATTGGTATGCAAAGTAGACAAAACCAAATGGCCTGTTAAAGCAGAATTAACCGCAATATCGGCTGTCTCTTGATCACGAATTTCTCCCACCATAATAATGTTTGGATCCTGACGCACAATTGAACGCAAACCATTGGCAAAAGTTAAATTGGTTTTGGAATTTACCTGAATTTGAGTAACCCCCTCCATATCATACTCAACTGGGTCCTCAATAGTGGCAATATTTACATCTCGACGATTCAATAATTTTAAAATTGCATACAAAGTGGTAGTTTTCCCAGAACCGGTTGGCCCGGTAACCAAAAACATACCATGAGGATGTTTAATGGCTTTTTGCACTTTTTTCATGTCGGCCAAACTTAAACCTAAATCTGATAAGCCAAAAGATCGACTATGAGCCGACAAAATACGCATCACTACATTTTCACCCAAAATAGTTGGTACCACAGAAACTCTCACATCTACTGTTTCATTTTCAAACTTAAACCTAAGTTTTCCATCTTGAGCGGCTCGGTGTTCATCTGTTCTCATTTTGGATAAAATCTTTATTCTAGTTAAAACCACCTCTGCAAATTCTTTGGGAATTTGCAACACATCATGCATAATACCATCAATTCGGAAACGAACCATTAATTTTTCATTATATGGTTCAATATGAATATCTGAGGCCTTATTTTGATGACCATATTTAAGTAAGGTATCCACCATAGAAACCACAATGTCATCACTTTTTTCTTTACTTAGTCCAGATTTTTGTAAATCAGCTAAAATTCTAACAAATTCATCCTTCAAGCTTAATTGATAATTACCCATGGCTTCTTCAAAATCTTGTTCCATGATAAAAAATGGCTGGATCTGCTGTTCCAATAACTTTTCCAAAACATGAATGGTATCATGATCACCAGGATCAAGCATGGCTACCTTTATACCATTACTATCTGCAGCAAAAGGCACTACACCTTTTGCGCGAGCCACTAATTCTGGCACTTTTTTCATTAAATCTTGGTCAATCTTTTCTCTACCTAAATTAACATAAACCTTGCCATAATACTCTGCTAAAGCTTGACCTAAAATATCCTTAGTGATGTATCCGCCCTCAATTAAGTATTCAACAAGGCCCATCCCTGTGTCCTGCATGCCTTGTTCCACCTCTTTAATATCTTTTGCCGCCAAATAGGTCTCTCCAACCAAAATTTTCTTTATTTTGTCATCTGCTAACCTTTCTACCATATATTTATAATATACAAAAATTAAGTTTTGGCTAAACTGGCTTGTTTTATTATATCACAAACAACAAAACCTGGAAACTTTAACAAAAAACCGCTCCTGTGTTATAATAACACCAATTAATACTGAACGAAACAAATTAAACAGCTTTATTTCAAATACAATATCTGTCTAAATCAATGCTAAAACAATACAACTATGCAAAATTGGATATTTAAAGAAATAACTGAAGAAGTGCGACATTTCATGGATTCCATAGGTGATGGTATATTAGTAGTAAATAAAAATGGCATTATTTTAAGCTGTAATAAATCAATTTGTAATATCCTTGGTTACAAAAGAAAAGAAGACTTAATAGGACGTCCTACCCTACCCTTACTGAGTCCAATTGATGCCAAGGGTACGCCTATTACCAAAAAAAATGCGGCCCTGTTTGAGTCAATTAATAAAGGACTAAAAATAATGAATGCTATTCGCCAATTTATTAAAAAAGATGGCAGTCGTTTATGGTCGTCTATTACCACCACTCCTGTTAAAGACAAAAACAATATGGTGGAGGGGGCAATTTTAATTATTAGAGATATTAATGAAGAAAAACAACAAGAAGAATACCAAGCCGATTTTGCACACATTGCCAGTCACAATTTGCGGTCACCTTTAGGAAATGTAATGTGGGCCACCGAATACCTATTAAGCAATAAACCAGGAGTCCTAAATGAACAACAAAGCACTTACTTAAATGACTGTTATAAAACACTAAAAGAAATGAATCGTTTGGTTAATGACTTACTTAGTATTTCCAATATACCCTATAAAAAAATTAAACCTGTCTACAAAAAAGTTCTTTTAGAAAATACTTTCGCTAAAGTGTTCAATGATTTGCAGTACTACGCCAGATCCCACAATATTAAAATAAAATTGATAACCAAAAAACAAAAACATTTTATAAAAGCGGATGAAAATCATGCTAGAACTATTTTACAAAATATCATTGAAAACGCTGTTCGCTATTCTTTTTCCCACACCGATATCAAAGTAGAATTTAAAAAAGAAAAAAAATACATTATTTTTTCTTGCACCAACCAAGGTATCGGCATACCAGAAAACAAGAAAAAATTTATTTTTGCAAAATTTTTCAGAGCTGGCAATGCTGTCAATAAAGAAGGCCAGGGTACGGGGCTGGGACTTTATATTGTAAAAGAACTAATAAATTTAAACCAAGGACAGATTTGGTTCACTAGTGAAGAAAATAAAAATACTACTTTTTATATTAAATTCTTAGCTTATTAAATTTATGAAAACAAATAAAAAAATCCTGATTGTTGAAGACGACCTGTTTACCATTAAACTCTACACTCGACTCTTAAACGACGCTGGTTTTGATACCATTAGCACCCCCACAGCTCGAGAAGTGATTGGTTTAGCTAAGAGAGAAAAACCAAATTTAATAATTGTTGATTTAATGTTGGTCGACGGCAATGGCTTTGAGGTAATTAAGGAAGTTAGATCAACCACTGGCCTCAAGAAAATTCCCATCATAACCCTCTCCAATTTGGGACAAGAAACAGACATCAACGAGGCCATTCGCAAAGGCAGTAATAAATACTTTGTTAAAAGCAACACGCGTTTTGAAGAAGTAATAGAAGCAGTAAAAGAATTAATTCAATAATACTTCCTCGCCCGTCTTAGTTATCTTCTGTCCAGTAACCATATCATCAGCCGTGATTTTTACCTTGGAAGCAAGACTAGTTTGTGTAGAATTTTTATTATTTAAAGTCACGGAAAATTGCAAAGTCTCATTATTTTTATTGATTGGAAGATCATCAATGTTCCAAGTTATTATTTTTTTCTGACTGTCAAAATTAGCTTTTCCCAGTGGCACTTTTAAATCACCTTGATTCCAATCAAAATCTCCATATAAATCAGCCTGCAATTCTAGATTCTTTAATTCATGAAAAGAATTAGTTAGGAGCCAAAAAATTCTATGTGTTTCACGACCAGTGGCATCAAGAGAAACTTCATCTTTGGTTTGTAAATTTAAATCAGAATTAATCAATAAATTAATTGGATTACTTGTTATAGTTTTAACTTCTCCATTATTAGTATATTTTACCTGCGCCGTGATAACAATATTATTGGCAATAAACTGCGTTAAGTTTAAATCTAAAGAACTGCGAATTGGTAAATGCCAATCAAAATTTACTTCGTCTCCTGGTTTTAAATTGCCTAAATTAGCAACCTTTTCTGAATTCCAAACTATTGAGCCTCTTCTTATTTCTTCACTCTGTTTTTGGCCGGTAATTGTGCCATCATTAGGATCATCCAATTTGGTCCAATCCATAATACTACGGTTATTATAAGCTGGAGCATCAACAATTAATTGTAGTTCAGCATTTGTTAAATCAACCGTTCCCGAATTCTTTAACATAATACTTCCATTCAAAATGTCCCCAGGCTGTACCTGAGCATCACCAACCGAACCATTAACTGCCAAATTTATATTCAAATCATTGGCTACTAAATTCAACGGCAATACCTGTTCTTCCAAAACATATTCATTATCGTCTTTCCCATCTTTAGTAATTACCACTTTAAAATTCAAACTACTGCTAGCAGTGCTGCTAACTGCCTTATATACTCCTCTTATCAAAAACACTTGATCATCAACTAGTGAAGAAATTGTCCAACGGTCCTGATTATTAAGATCAGTCTTCGGCGTACTGGAAGTTTTATTAAACAAATCTCCTGGCTGAAGTATTAGAGCAATATTTTTCAATTCCTGACTAGTTTTATTGTGTAAAGTAACCTGATAAATTACCGGCAATCCCAAAGTCGCTCCTGTTGGTGATTGAATAATCATTTGCAGTGGAGAATTAATCATGTTTAAATCAAAACTAGCCACTTTTTGAAATTCAGAACTAAAATTAGCTGGTACATAATTTAAAAAAAACCTAAACGACTGTTGTTCATTGAGATTACCATAAATTTTTCCCCGAATATCTATATAACCACTCGACTGATTATTAATAGAACCCAAAATCCATTCATCATGTGTATCATTGGTGGCAGCAATGCTACTACTCACAAATACAAAACCAGCCGGATAACGCACTTGTAAACTAACCTTACTTAAAGGAATATTTTGATTATTACGATACATCACACGGTACTCTACATCTTGGCCAATGGTTATTTTATTATCCCCAGTTATAGATAAAGTTACTTCGTCTTCTGCAAATCCTGTTTTTGGTTGCCAAAAGAAAAAACCAGCCCAAGCCACGGCACCCAAAAAAAGACAGGAAAACAAAAGTGTTAAAAAAGCTCTGAGCAATCCCGATCCTTGTCTTTTTTTAAACTCTTTCATATCGGGCATTGTACCATCTTCATTTTCATAAATTTCCAACAGTTCTTTTTTGATTTTTTTTTCTTCTTCTTTTTCTTCTTTATCCTGAGTTTCAACCGAATCCACCACACTCTTTACTTCTTCACTCTTTTTCCCCAAAGACACGTTTCCTTTCCTCAAACTTTTTCTAACAAACTTATGCTCAAAAATATCCATGCCTTCAGCGGCTTGGTCTTGAACAATTATATTTTTTTTCAAAGACATAAAATTTTTATGAATTTTCTATAAAAAACAAATTCATTAATTATCTTTTTGCATCACCAATCCCAATGTTTTATCAGTCTTTAACTGCCATTTAACCGAAGCTCCATTCTTTCCCAAATCCAGATCTTCATTTATACGCCAAACTGGATGCCAGCCATCAGGATAGATAATCAAAGAAGAAAAATTATCCTCTACTCCGGATTGTTTTTGCACCAACAAACTATAAGACGAAGACTGCTTACTATTTATTCCCAAAAAAATTGCCAACTGATTAACCGACACTGTATTGTCTTTTTGCTTAATTACTTTAAAAGGTAATCTATAAGTAAAATAAACTTCTGATGTTTGCCCCGGCGGAGTGATAACCCAATTACCAAAAGCCGTTTTAGCAAATTCTTGAGTTATTCTAGTTCCAGTTTTAGCGTGAATTGCCACCTCTTTTTCTAAATTCAACAAATCAACGTCATCTTGGTAATCTTTTTTTGGCACATAAAAAGCGTCCTCTGGAGGAAAATTAAATCCTCCAGCATCCAATAATTCTGCACCAAGTGGTACATAAATTCGTAAATAATCTACATTATTTACACCATAAAATAATTCCCCGGGAGTACCAGTATGATTGCGCTGGATAATTACTGTGTCAATTACCGAACCATCTTCCTGCACTACTGTTTGATGTTCAACATTTTCTTTAATTTTAGCATCTGTTTTTTGACCATCTAAATTAGTATTTACCGCCAAAAAATAATCCTGATTATCACTATTTTTATCTAACTCACCAGTCCAACCATAAGTCCTAAATTTATTCTGCACTTCTTGATCATTAAAATAAACCTGAATTTCTTTCTGTTGCAAAGCCTCTTGTAATTCACCTACCAAACGCACCACTTCCATTTTATCTAAATGCTTAAAATTATCCAAAAATTGCGTGGCCAAACCACCAATTACTTCCTTAGGTTTATTGGCAACTTTATCATAATTAATTTCCACTTGATATTGAAGTTTGGCTAAAGCATTATCTGCATTTAAAGTTAAACCACTCTTTTCATCTGCCATTGGCCCCATTACTCTTAGTAGCCTCTCCAAAACAGAGGCATTAATAGCTATCACCCCGTCCACTGTGGTATTGCGGCTGTGCTGATAAAACCATTCCAATTTTTGAGCAGAAACCGCAAAATCGGGAAACCAATTTGCATCTTGAAACTCCCAACGGCCATTAGTAAGTTGTAGTGGTAACGGAGGTTTAACATACTGATCTAACTGACCCTGTAAATCGTAACTGCCACCAGCCGGAATATTTAAATTAATTATTTTCCCCTTTATTACATCTAGAACTGCAAAACTTCCAATAAAACCACCAGTAGGACGCACTTCTGAATTATTTTGAAAAACCAAAAGATAACGTTTTAATTGATCACTACCAAAAACTGTTTGCACGGCTCCTGACAAATCTGCCATATTTTTCATGTCATTAATAAAAGCCGCAAATAATAATCTAAAATCATTAAACGACTGCTGATATTCTACCGGAACTGTTTGAACATTTACAGCACTTAAATCTTCCAAAGCTGCTTCATACTGCGGAATAGCACTGTGTAAATATCTGGTTAATAAATTCAAACGATCGGTTAAAACCATTTGAGTTGATTTTTGCGTTGTATCTATTCCTTGCACCAAATAAGAATTACCCAAAGCCAAATGTTGGCCAGCTATTAAAAGATGCTGTCTACTGGTAACCTGCGTACCAATTATTGGCAAAAGACCGGCCACATATTGAAGCACTGTATGTTCTTTATCCATTATTGAAGTGGCTTGATTAAAAGAATTTAAAGCTGAATTCAAATCCATTTCTGCCTGTGGAATATTTGATTGCATCGCCGCCACGGTGGAAGATTGTAAAGCCAAAAAACCACTAGTACTGGCTTCCACAATTCTGCTACTTTCATCTTTTAAACTATGATAATAAGCAATTGTGGGAAAAGGTAAACCTAATAAAATTAATAAAATCAAACTGGCGTAAACAACTTTTCTGAAATATAATTTGTTTTTAAAATCTTTTAATCTTTTAATTTCTGCTAATTTAAATAATTTTAATTTTTCCTTAAATGATTTTTTAAAATAACTAAAACGATAACTAAAATTTAATCCTGGTAACATTAATTTTGGCAAAACAAATTTTTGTTTAGCTGATTTAGTTAATTTTTGTCTACCAAATTTTTTCTTTTGTGCTAATAAAATATTCTGCAAATCAAACTCATCATCGGCCAAGCTTAAATCTTTAGTCTTAGTTTTTAATCCGTCATTGTGTTCCTTTACTAATTTTGCAAAATCCACCACTTTTGGTTTAAGTTTTATCTCCACCGGCGCTTCTTGATATATTTGCACCCCTTGCCAAACATCAGCTTTTTTCTTATGGGTTAAATCTACTACATGAGGTGAATGACTATGTTTTTCTGAAAAATTGATAAGTACCGCTTTCGGAAAAACATTTTTTTTACTATTAGATAAGTTCTTTTTTGATGTTAAATTAGCAGTTTTTAAAACTTTTTGTTTAACAACACCAAAACTACACCTGGCACCATTATGCCCAGTCTTGCCACACTTTGAACAACGCCTCAATTGTATCCCTCTTTTTACAGGCATGTAATTTTACAAAACTCTTGAGTGAATTGATAAACTAATTTTATCTCTAAACTTAGAGAAAATATCAACTTATCAGCTAGTAGGTACATTATAGCACATTTTAAGAGTCAAAAAAAGAAAAACCATCCTGGGTGTGGATGGTTTGTTAGGTTATAGGTTATAAATCTTAGCTTTATCTTAATGTTCTTTCATGATTTGGCTCAACTTCTTTAGCTTGTTTTTCTAATATTTTTGACTCTCTAATTATTTCCCCTTTACTTTCACCACGTAAATTATGTTTAAGTAACTCTTTTATTTCCAAAGGATCACGTGTTCTGCTTAACACGTAATATAATTTCATCAAGGCTTGTCTAAACCTCATCATTGATTCCGGTTTACACCATTCCGAACTAGGTGCATCTTTACGACGATTATAAAATACTACGGCATTATCTGAACGATTATCCTCTATTAATTTAAACAACTCACTTTCTCTTTCCACGTCTCTGTCAAAAATTAAAATTACATCTGCGTATCTCACAATATCTGCGGATAACGGAGTTGCTATTCCGATCGGTAAAATTTTCAACCCTTCTTCCAATTTATGAAAATTTAAACTAGGCTCACCACTTGACAATAAACTTTTTTCATCTAAGATAATTTCACACTCTAATTTAAAATCAGTACTTAAACCATATTCTTCCACACTACTTTCATCTTCTCCGTGCCTAATTCTGCCAATTACTTCCTGTTGCTCTGGCTCATAAAAAGCATCTCGTTGCTGTGCATTATATTTGTGTGAATTATTTCCACGAATAATTCTTCCATAAAAACACAACACCACTTCTGGGATCAATGGAACTTCAAATCCTGAACGCCCAGCAAGATGTACTGCATCTACTAAATTTCTTGGTCCGTCAGACCCTTTTTTATCATTAACTTTTTCAATTCTATAATTTTTTATTTCACCAGCGTTTTTTTCTCTTTCTCTATCAATAGCCGGATCCATTGAACCAGTAAACACCACTGGTTTATTTAAACCATCTAACATATAAGAAAGAGAACCTGCTGCATCCTCCATAGTATCTGTTCCATAAACTACTACAAAACCATCATATTTTTCGTAATTTTCTTTAATCCTTTGCCCCACCATATTAAATGTCTCTAGACGAGCTTGAGAAGAATCAATAAAAACTTCCTTACCAGTGTTTTCATCTTTAGATTTTAATTCCTGCCATTCAATATCATAAGGCAATTGGTCTACTTCTGGAATATTTTTTCTTAAATTCTCTAAAGAATCAGGTGTTAAACCACCACCATCTTTTCTCTTCATACCAATAGTTCCACCAGTATAAATAATCAAAATTTTTCTTGCTGAGGGCTCTTTCATACTTTCTGAGTTAAATATATTTTTAGTGTTTTTTTAATAAAATCTTCTCCTGAATACCTTTTCAATTCTTCTTTCGCCTTTTCTCGCAACTCCAGTCTAATATTTTCATCAGTCAAACCAGTATGTATAACTTCCGCCATTTGTTGATAATTTTCCGGATCAAAATATAATGCCCCTTCACCTAATACTTCTGGTAAACAACTGGCATCAGATGATACCACTGGCACACCATACGTCATTGCTTCAAGCGGCGGCAAACCAAAACCTTCATAAAGTGACGGAAAAACGTAAAGTGAAGCGTTTTGATATAGATTGGCGAGTTCTTCATCTGAAACAAAGTCAGTAAAAACTAAATTGTGATCTTTCAATCTTTCAATCTTTAAATCTTTAAATAATTTCTCATAAAAGAAATTATTCTTTCCCACCAACACTAACTGATAATCCTCACCATACTTCTCACCAAATATTTTCCACGCCCTTAACAATCCTTCCAAATTCTTATGAGGATATGCATTACCTACATAAAGAACATACGGCTTGTTAATTTGAAATTTGAAATTTGAAATTTGAAATTTATTTGTATCTTGATTATTGATTATTTTTGTAAACGGTGCTTGATAAATAACCACCATTTTCTCCAACGGCACTCCCAAAGTTTGATGCACATCCTGTTTAGTAAATTCACTCGTTACAATAATCTGTTTGGCCTTTTTTACCGCATGACGTAACACTAAACGATGAACCAAATCTTTAAACCAATAAACAAATCGTCCGTGCGTACTCGCCTCTTGGCGAGGATAATGATACATTATTAAATCATGAATGGTAACCACGAATGGTTTATTATAAAACAATGGTACATTCCAATGTGGAAAATGCATTAAATCTACTTGCTCTTTTTCAATTATCTTCTTAAATTTAAACTGCTCTTGCCAACTATACCATGATATATTTGCTTCAATAATCTTAAAGCTGTTCGGTAATTCTGCACTCTCCAATTCTTTTGCATTTCTTACAAAAATAAAGTATTCACTCTCTTTGTCTATTTCAGCCAAACCCAAAACCAACTCCTGAACATACCTGCCCAAGCCTGCCTGTTTTGGTCCATACATCCGCGCATCTATACCAATTTTCATACCTCATTACTTTATCAGTTTTGGATAAAAAAAACAATCCCGATTGAGTCGGGATTGTTTAAAAAACTTTTATTTAAATATACCTTGAACTGTTAAAAATGCTTCATTTTTCTCTAATGGTAAAGTGGAGGTCGGTAAATTCAAATTATCCACGCTAAGAAATTTTTGAAATTTATTTGCCTGCAAACCTTCCGCTGTTACTATCCTCTTTTGCCCATTTTGAACAAACCAGACGTTGCCATTTTTGTCTTTAACAGCCGAACCTTCTGGAGAAGAATCTATGGTAAATGGTAACCCTATTTTATTAAATATTTCATAATATAACTGCAAATTCTGATCGTTAATTATTTTTTTGAACCAATCATCTCCATACCATTTAGCAAGCCACTCATTACTAACTTGGTTCAATGAACAATTCAAACCGGTATAATATATTTTTGAAGGAACAATTGGAAAAATAACAACATTTCCCGCCCTGTAACAAACTGGACTGCCAATCCCAAGTATGGTAATTGCTTCCGGAGGTAAGGTTACAACATTGATATAACTTGAAAAATAATCATGATAAATAGTACCACTTTTAAACTCATGTAATTTACCATTTCCTACAACCCAAACTCTAGATTCACCAGATATTTTAACCAAATCACCATCAATCAAATTTGGAATAACTATCTGTTTGCACCCGTCCTGCCATTCTACCTGGTATTGAATAGATGAAGTACAAGTTAATTTATAAGTACGCATCCCATGTCCAGCATCCCGACATTCACTTTTTAAAACATAAGTACTGCCAAAATTTGTCACTTTAATATCTTTGCCAACTTGCTGGCAGGCTGTAACATTTACTAAATTAATTCCTGTTGCCGGAGTTATTGCCTTCGTAATACTTGGTAAAAACAAAATTGCTAAAGCAACTACGGCTAATGAGATGACAATTTTTCGCATAAATATAATTTAGAAATAATTAAGTTAAGAATAGCAAATTATAGCACAAAAATCACCACTTGTCAAGGCTTGACGGTGTATAACTTAATTAAAAATAGCTTTGTTTAGCCATTATAACTTCTCATTTCTTACCACCATCAGGTCTATACGCCTGAGTTAATAATTTTTATAAATTCCACTGCCAATTTCTCACACCCAAACTCCTCTATTCTCTTCTTTCCTCTCTCAACTAACACACCTCGCAACTTCTCATCTGACAATATTTTTTTAATTGCTTCGGCCAGTTCATCAACATTGTGTGGATTAATTAAATATCCAGCCTCACCAACCACTTCTGGTAATGATGAACGACTGGAAGTAATAACTGGTACACCACTGACCATCGCCTCTAAAACTGGCAAACCAAAACCTTCATACAAACTTATAAAAACAAACAAACTACTCAACTTATACAAAGTTGGTTTATCTCTTTCGTCAACATAACCAATATATCTAACACCTGATGTTTCTTTTATCAACTGCATTAATTTTTTATTCTTCCAACCTTTACCACCAGCAATTACAAGTTCATATTTCTGAGTTCTGAGTTCTGAGTTACAAAAAGCTTCTATTATTGTTTGAACATTTTTTCTAGGTTCAAGGGTTCCTAAATACAAAATGTACTTTTCTGGTAGACCATACCTTTGTTTTACTTGATTTCTACTATCTGAGTTCTGAGTCATGATAAAAGGCAGCCCAGGCCTCAACACTTGCAATTTGCTTTCTGCTATCTGATATCTGTCTATCACATCGCGTTTAGTATTCTCCGATGGCGTAATTATTACATTCGCTCGCTGACATTGACGTTGCGGATTTAAAAACTTGTGCCACAATCTTTGTTTCCAAGTAAAACAATCCGGCAAAAATTCAAAAGACAAGTCATGAATGGTTTGAATGTGTCTAACATTTTTTGATAAATTTATAAAACTTAAATTTGGCGAAAACCAGGTATCAATTCCTCTGTCATTGCGAGGAAACCGATTCGCATCGGCTGACGAAGCAATCTCAGGCAACCTGTAATCTTTAGATAACGACGACGTGAGATTGCTTCGTCGTCGCGCGAGCTCCTCCTCGCAATGACATAATTTATCTAGTTTAATTATTCTAAGCCAAACTAACAAATTGAGTAATTTATTCGGCCATCTAGTATACACATAATGCACATTTTCTTGCTTCCACTGCGGAATATTTTTTGAAACATCAGCCCAAGAATTATAAAACAAAAAATATTGGTTCGCATCAAGGCAATTATTCAGCTGTTTAAATCTGTCTAAATCAATGCCAAAAATAGTATTAAGCATTCCAAAAGTATACTCCCCAACGCCAGTACGATTTTTATCCATTAAACAACGGATATCAACCCCAATATTCATACATTATTTTATTTTATTTCTAACTCGCACTGATTCAATCCCTTTCTAAACTCCTCATAATGATCTTCCACAAATTTTTTGATTTTGTCTTTAAAATTGATTACGCTAAATTTTAGTGCATGTTCGCGAATTTTGACACTGTCCCAATTTTCATAATTAAAATTAAGTAAAGTATCTAATAGTGATTCCCAACTCTGATCTTTAAAATAAACCCCTGTCTCACCATGAATTACTGTTTCCGTTACTCCACCAACCGGATAAGCAATCACCGGCCGGCCGGCCGCCATGGCCTCCACCGGAGTAATACCAAAATCCTCAACCTGAGGATGAATAAACGCTCTGGCATGACTCATCAACTCTGCCTTTTCCTGGTCCGTAACTCGTCCCAAAAATTCAATATTAGGTCTGGCACCTCTTTTTAAATCCTCCCACCAACCCGGTCCGGTGCCAAAAATTTTTAGCGGCCAACCCAAACGATTAAAAACTTTTATTATCAAATCAAATCTCTTGTAAGCTGCAATTCTTCCACCAGCCAAAAAATAATCCCCCACTTCTGGTGAAATTTTATATTGTTCCACATCCACCGGCGGATAAATTACCTGCGCATCTCGCCGATAATATTTATGGATACGACTTTTTACCGTGTATGAATTGGCTAAAAAATGATCTACTCGATCCACGCTCATTTGATCCCACATACGCAAACGATGAATCAAAGACGGTATAAAAGATTTTATTAAACGATTATACTTTAATTCTTCTAAATATTCATGGGTATCTGTCCAAAGATATCTGGTAGGCGTATGGCAATAAGAAATATGCAAAGTATTTGGTCTAGTTAACACTCCCTTAGCAAACGCTGAAGTTGAGGACAAAACCACGTCAAAATCATGAAGATTATATCTTTCAGTTGCCAGAGGTATCCAAGGCAAATACCACTGATAGTGATTTTTGTTAAATGGCAACTTAGAAATAAAAGATTGTCTGACATCCGCATCTGCAAAATCTTTTATTTTCTTAGTATCATAAAATAAAACAAAAATAGGCGCTTCCGGCCAAATTTCATGAAAAGCTTTTAACACTCTTTCCGCCCCCCCGTCTTGCGAAAGATAATCATGGACTAAAGCAATACGCATAAATATAATCCGAATTTATAAAGCACCTCGTTTTTTTAAAACTACAAATGGTGTTTTTATGAAAATAATTAAATCCTGAAACAAACTCCATTTTTCTATATAAAACACATCCAGTTTAACTTCATCTTCAAAAGATAAATCGCTACGACCAGAAATTTGGCTCATTCCAGTAATACCTGGCTTTAGAGTTAACACCTTTTTATGATGTTTTTCATATTTATCTACTTCACGAGGCTGATGTGGTCTGGGGCCAACAATACTCATATCCCCTGCCAGAACATTAAAAAACTGTGGCAATTCATCTAAACTCCAACGACGAATAAACCGTCCAAAAGACGTAACCCGTGGATCATTGGCAATTTTATAAACAGGACCTTCTTTAATACTATTAGTTTTAATAAGTTTCTTTTCTTTTTCCTCGTTTTTTATACCCTCGTTACCAAATTGCACTCCCGTAGAATCCTTTTGATACATGGAACGAAATTTATAAGTTAGAAACTTTAGACCGCGAATACCCACACGCTCATTTTTGTAAATTACCGGTCTGCCAGTTTCAATCAAAATAATTATGGTCACAACTAGCATTATTGGCGAAGTAATAATAATTACCAACAAACTCATGACAATATCAAACAATCTCTTAGAGACTCGGCCCCAACCTTCCAACGGAGTCTTTCCCAATTCCATAATCGGCACCCCGGCCAAAGCCGAAACCGACATATTAATACTGTAAGTAGAAAATAAATCAGCTGAATATTTAAAAACTTTATGATGTTCATCACAATAATCAATCGCTGCCAAAGTCTCTTCCTCATTGGCCCGCGGATTCACAAAAATAAATTCATCAATATTAATTTTATCCAATTCCTTAGCCACTCCAGAATTAAAACTTAAAAACTCAGCCACAACTTGGTAACCTAATTCTTTTCTCTTTCGCAAAACTGCCACCACATTTTTAGCAATCTCTTCTTTGCCAATTACCACTACCCGACGTAATCCTATACCGAAACGATAAAGCAACCCTTTAATTCCCCGCATTAAAATTCTCTCCAATCCCACATAAACAATAGCAAAAACAAAACCCACAGCCACCAAAAAACGTGAATCAAATTGCTGTAAAAAAAACATTACATATAAAGCAATCGCTCCCAAACCCGTGGAACAAGCCAAAACCACTCTTGTTAATTCTCTGGATAACTTACGGTTAGGATTAATGGAATACAAGCCAGAAATGGCAAAAATCAGAAGCCAAGCCAAAGCGACTAAGCTGGCAATATTTAAAAAACTAAGCAATGTTAATTTAAAAATGACTGGCCTGGTTAACACCACAAAACTGGCAAAACGCAAATAATAAGCTGAAATACCTGCCAAAAGCAACATCAAAAAATCAAGTGGCACTTGTAAAACCATGAATATTATTTCTGAACGTTTCATAAAAAATACTTAAAAAGCATAAAGGCTTAAAATGCTTGCAAAGCTAATACTTACAGTTTAGCGAAAAAAACAACTTTAGTCAACTTTATTAATTCCTCTAAATTTAGCTAAATTATACACTTATACCCTTGACAAAGAGGCTAAAGTGTGTTACAATAGTTCTTGTCTTATCTATTGTAGATGATCGCCTGCCGATGAGGCAGGAGGAAAGTCCGAACTCTATCCATTAATTTGGAAATGGTAGTGGGTAACACCCACCAGCACTTTAGAGATAAAGTGTTCGGGATAGCGCCACAGAGACAATACTACCCCGCAAAATGCGGGGGAAAGGTGAAAAGTGTATGGGGGTTTTGGTTCTAGATCAAAGCTACTATACTCCTCTAATAGTAATATTGGAGTGCGGCAAGCCCTACCTGGAGAAAGAGCAGCGCCCCGCAGTTTGCGGGGCGAAAAGTTAGCTCGTTAGAATCTATTGGCAACAATAGATCTAGATAAATGATCGTCGCCCACAAATCACAACACCAATCGACACTAATTAGTGAAGATTAGTGAAAATAATAGTGGACACAAAATTCGGCTTATAACAATAGGTGAGACAATAAAAAAATTCCTAAAAGGAATTTTTTTATATTTAAAAATTAATTTTTACTTTGCCAATTCATCGGCTCTTTTTTCAGCTGATTCTAAAACTTTTTTAAACATATTCTCTAAATCAAATTTTTTCATCACTACCAGACCAGCTTCAGTGGTACCACCTTTTGAAGCAACTTGCTTAACTAATTCCTCTGAATTTTTTTCTTGTTGTAAAATTGAGTTAGCGCCATCAAGTGTTGTAAAAAACATTAATCTGGCTTCTTCTTCAGTGAATCCTAGTTCAACCACCGCTTTTAGCCATTCAGTAACTAAATAATAAAAAAATCCCGGACCACTACCAGACACGGCTGTGGCTTTATTTATCATTTCTTCATTTTTAACTTGCAAAGTTTGACCAAGTTGTTTAAACAAATTGTCTATCTCATTTTTGTCTTTCACTCCTTCACTAATCCAAACTGTCATAGACTTTTTAACTCTGGCACCAAGATTAGGCATGGCTCGTACCACTTTTTTTATACCCAAAACTGATTTAATTTTATTAATAGTAACACCAGCCATAATTGAAATAACTATTTGTTCGTTCAACTGGCCTTTTAATTCTTCTGCCACTTCTGCAAATGATTGTGGTTTTACGGCCAACAAAATTATCTCTGCCCCATGACAAACACTTTTATCATCACCTTTATCACAAACAATAACTTCGCAACTTGAAGCCAAAGCTTTAGCAAAAATACTACCCATTACTCCCCCACCAATGATTACTAATTTTTTCATACAAATACCATTATATTATCAGCATGCATTACTTGCAAGCCTTTTTTAGATTTAGCGACTGACAATAATTTAGAATCAATATCCACTTTACCAATCGCCATACTCACTTTATCTTTATCCACCACTTCCACCAGTTCATTAGCAGCAAATTCACCATAAACTTTTTTAATACCCACTGCCAAAAGACTTTTTCCAGAAGCCAAGGCCTTAACAGCCCCATCGTCCACTTCAATGCTGGCAGCTGAAGTTTTGGAAGCCATGAGCCAACGCTCACGATTTTTAATATCACTAACCGATTTCCTCGACAAAAAAGTAGTACCAACCTTCTTACCCATTAAGGCAGCAACAATAAACTCTTTTTTCAAACCACTAATAATTTGCACCTCAATGCCAATTGCTGTACAAAGGCGTGCTGCTTTAAGTTTAGAAACCATTCCTCCCCGGCCTTTATCAGAAACAGCTCCTGAACAATATTTCATAAGTTCAGCATTCACATCTTTCACCTCAGAAATCAATTCCGCATTTTTATTATCTTCAGGATTTGCAGTAAACAATCCCTCAACATGACTTAAAATTAATAATTTATTGGCTTTAAAAGACATCGCTAAAGATGCCCCCAAACTGTCATTATCCCCAAAACTCCAATCCGTACCATACACCAAAGCATCATTTTCATTAACAATGGGGATAATTTTATTTTGAAAAGCGCTCTCAATTGATTTTTGTAGTGCCAAAAAATGCTGGCGTTCTACCAAATGTGGACGAGATAGTAGCAATTCTGAAACAGTTAAACCCAATTTATTAGCCACTTGGTTATACCCAGACATAAGTTTTAATTGTCCAATTCCGGCAGCTAATTTTTTATCTAATTCTTTGTCTATAAAAAATTTTCTACCCAAAGCTACTGCTCCAGAAGTTACCAAAACAATTTTTTGCCCTTGTTTTATTTGTTCACCAACAACCTCCAAAATATTTTCAATAATTGAAATACGTAATTCATTATTATCATCAACCAAAACATTACTCCCGATTTTTATTATTGTTATATTATTATCCATACAATAAACGCTAACAAATTTAATTTCTTACTTGTCCACTACCCAAAACTACATATTTGGTCACGGTTAAATCTTCTAAACCCATTGGTCCGCGCATGTGGATTGAGGAAGTACTAATACCCAATTCAGCACCTAAACCAAAGATTCCACCATCATTCAAACGAGTAGACGCATTAACCATCACTACCGCGCTATTAACCTGTTTAAGAAACTCTGCTGACTTAATTTTATCTTCCGTAACAATAGAATCAGTATGATGAGAACCATGCTCTTCTATCCAAATTACCGCCTTTTCAAATGAATCTACCACTCCTACAGTAATTATTAAATCCAAATATTCTGTATTCCAATCTTCAGGCTTGGCCAACACACACTTAGAATTATAAGAACAAATTTTTTCATCTCCTCTCACTTGAACACCCAGTTCAACCAAAGTTGCCAATAAAGTTGGCGCCAATTTATCAACAATATCACAATGAATTAAAATCTTTTCTAAAGAATTACAAGCAGCCGGATTGGAAACCTTGGAATTAACAGCCAATTCAACTGCCATGACCAAATTTGCCTCTTTATCAATATACAGGTGAGTAAGTCCTCGTTCGTGGGCAATTACCGGCACTCTAGCCTGATCTTTAATAAAATTAATTAATTGTTCACGCCCGCGGGGTACCACCAAATCAAGATATTTGTCCATTTTTACCACTTCCCCCAAAGTTTCATAACTTCTGTCTTCCAATTGCTGCACAGTATGCTCTGACAAACCAACTTCTTGTAAAGCCTTCTGAATAAATTTTAATAAAATTTCATTTGAAAAATTCGCTTCTTTGCCGCCCCTAGCCACCAAACAATTACCACTTTTTACACAAAGTCCGGCAGCATCCACCAAAACATTTGGTCGAGATTCATAAACAAAAAGAATCACCCCAATCGGCACACGTTTTTTGAGAACTACCATGCCATTAGGTCTACCCCACTCTTCAACAATTTTTCCCACAGGATCTGGCAGCTTTATCATTTCTCTCAATCCCTCGGCCATGCCTTTAATTGAACTCTCTGATAAAATCAACCTCTTAAGCAGGACTAGGTTTAATTCTTTTCCCAAATTAAGATCTTTTTTATTCTCAACCAAAATCGCTTCAATATTTTGCAATAACAATTCAGCTAATTTAGCTAAAAATAGATTTTTTTGTTCTGTGTCAGCTAAACGCATTTCTGCTGAAGCTGCTTTTGCCAAATGCAACTGCTCTTTTGCTTCCAACATAAAATAAAAACAAAATATTTGTTTATGTCAAATATTTGTGGGCGAGAAGGGACTCGAACCCTTATGCCTTTCGGCGTTACCACCTCAAGGTAGTGCGTCTACCAATTTCGCCACTCGCCCATAACAAAATACAATACACGTGTTTAGAACTTTCGTTCTTTCCCTACCACCATCTCAATCTTTTTCTTAGCTAAGTGAATTTTTATTTTAGTTTCTTTTGACTCTTTACCATCGGCCTCTACTACAAATGGAGTACGACTAAAAACAATCATTTCTTCAAAGGGAAAAATACTCGGATCTTCATATTTCTGTCGACCAAAAATACCTCTCTTTACCACTGGCCTTAAAAAAGCCTCTAATTTTCCATCTTGTGGATGTACCACTACATCTTCTTTATCTCCCTTCCAAATATAAGGCTGCAGATTACAAATTACCAATTCCATTTTTTTACTTTGCGATGACACTTTAAATTTTTCATCATATTCTACGGCAATGTCACTTGGTGGTATATGCAATTGAGAGACAAAATAACGATTATTAAACCAGCCCACGTCCAATTTAACTTTACGTCGGCGTGACAAAACATTACAAGCCTCTTCACCAATAGGTATACCCAGTACTTCCGCAATAGTATTATCTCCACCCACAGGCAAAAAACCAAAAGTTATCCCACAGGTAGCAGCACTAGAAAGTACCTGTCCAAAAGTAGCATCATTACCCACAATCACAATAGTAGAAGCGCCTTTTTTTATTTCATCTTCTATTACTGCTTTAGAGTTGGTAAAATTTTGCAACCGAACTATCTTACCAGCAATGCTAAAATCCGTCAACCTAGTCTCAATAGCCCTGAGTGTTGAATCAAATTTCTTATTCTTTAAAAAATTGTCGTAAAGATAAACGTACATAAACAAACAAAAAAGATCAGAAGATCAGAAGATCGAAAGATCATTAAAATGCTTGATCTTATGATCTTCTGATCTTTTGATCTTTACAATACTATTGGAGCACTGCAACATTCTCTTCTTCTCCTTTAACTTTTAACCTACCAAATCCACCTAATTTTTCTTTCTTTTCTGGTTCAATACCTTTCATCAACACCTTGCCATAAATTAATGCTCCTGGTTCTACTGCCAAAACCTTACAATCAATATCTCCAGCTACTCGAGCGGTAGAAGTTAGTTCCAACTTATCACTAATCTTAACATCACCGCGCACTTCTCCAGAAATAACCGCTTCTCCGGCTCTAACGTTAGCAAAAATTTTAGCCCCTTTTTCCACAGTCAATCTTTTACTGGTTTTCACGCTTCCTGAAACTGTCCCCTTCACCACTATATTACCCTCTGATGAAAAATCCCCCTCCACACTTACTGAAGGGCCAACCACTGTCTCCACCTCGTCTTGCGCCTGGTGTAACTTGTCTTCGTTGTTATTTAAAGAAATGCTGGGCGATGGTTTTTGAAACATAAAATTTAATTAATTTAATACTCAATTATTTTACAACTTTTTTAAAAAAAAAGCAAATTTAAATTATTTAACAACGGCTACCTCTTTATTTTCTACTTTTTCCATAGACAACAAAACCTCTGCTGACGGTTTAAGAGGAATCCAAAACCCAAATTCACTCCCCTTTCCTAAACCAGGACTTTTGGCCCAAACCTTACCGCCATGAGTCTCAATAAATTTTTTACAAACAAACAATCCCAATCCAGTACCCGTAACATTTATATCTTTAACATTTTCCCCGCGATAAAATTTAGTAAAAAAACTTACTTCATCTTTTTTATCAAAACCCAAACCTTTATCATTTACCTTTACTTCAACACCTTCCTCACCTTGTTCAACAGTAATCTTAATTTCACCTTTTTCTGTATATTTAATGGCATTATCCACAAAATTAAATATCACATGTCGTACTTTTTCGTCATCCATGTTAATTGATAATTTTTTAAATTCTGGCTTCCATTTTAAACTCAAACCTTTATCCTTGGCCCTAGCACTTAATTCTGTAACCACACCTTTAATTAATTCCACCATATCATAATCATGAAAAACAAACTTGGTCCGGCCTTGTTCAATTCGACTAACATCCAAAAATTCATCAACCAATTTAATCAATCTTTCGTTACTCATATCCATATTATCCAAAGTACCCAACAACTCTTTGCTGGCCTTGCCATAAGCGCCATCTTTAATTAATTCAATATAACCTTTCAAAATAGATAACGGCGTACGTAATTGATGTGAAGCAATTGATAAAAATTCGGTTTTTTGTTTATCCAAGTCTTGAAGACGAATATTGACGCTTTGAAGTTCTTTGTAAAGAATTTCTAATTGTTCACGTTGTTTAACCTCCATTATTACACTTTTAATTAACCAAATACCTACACTTAAAACTAAAAGAAAAAGACTGCTTCTAAATATTACAGTAACTAAATCATTAGACATGACAACTTCAAGTAAAATGGCAACAGATAAAATAAAAGCCAATAATTCAGTAGAAATTATTTTAATGTTTAAGAAATTATGTTTAATAATGGAGTATCCAGTAAAAAACACAAAAGGAATAACAAATATTGCACCAAAAGGCACAAAGGACGAATTGTTTAAAAAAGCTGGAAAAATAAAATTAAATATGATAATCAAAACAAAGGTCATTAGTGTACCCCACAAAATTAAACGCAATGAGCCTTTTTCGGTATTTTTTGAATACCAAATTTTCTTTAACAAAGAAAAAAGAGCAAACATTACCAAACCAACACTAAAAATTCCGAAAATTCCTATCAAAGGTCCGTTTTCTATATTAACGATACGCCCTTCAGCACTCACTTTGGAGACATGGCTGAAGACCATTGGAGTAAGAGTTAACAAAGAGACTAAAGCAGTACATGGCAAAAGGCCAAATTTATACCATTTTTTATACAAAAATGTAGTCTCTGGAAAAACATAAAATAATTGAAAAATAAAAAAAGCCTGCCAAACAGCTGAAAACATTACTAGTCGCACTATCCAAAATGCCCAAAACAAAGAGATACTCTGACCATTTAAATAGTTGACTATCCCCCAGAATGAAGTTACTAATGAAAAAAATAAAAATGTATAACTAGTTGAACTTTTACGATTACTAAAATAAATAACACAAGCCAATATTATTATTGATGAAATTACCAAACCGACAATAAATAAATTAAGATTTATAAGTGTATTCATGTTATTATTATAACACGTTTTATAAAAAATTACTCAAAAATTATTTTTGGTTCCATTTTTGAAGACCTGTCACTTGGTTCTCCACCATAACCAACACGAAAAAGTAGAGGTATTATTTTATCCTTAGCATTATAAAACTTACAAATAGTGCTATAAGCCATTTTAACTTCTTCAACCTGTTTGACCGTAAAACCTTCTGTTTCTCCACCCATAATTCTTTGCATAAAAAATAACGCCCCAGTTACTGGATGAAGACTTAAACCCATTTTTGTCGCCTTTAACCAAATTCTCTCAAATAAACGTCCAGCTTTTACAAAACTCTGAATTGAATTATCATCAATCAAAATTGCTCCAATTACCGCAGATTTAACATAAACCTTTGCATTCTCGTTGGCCACAATTTTATGAAAACCCAAATAACTAAAAAATTTCATCACCGGCCAGTGACTAAAAGCCTTAAAAATCGCCGTAACCACAGGGTTCATTTCTAAAGTTTTTACATACAAGCCGGTCTTTTTCTCCAATTCTTCCCGTTTGCTCCAAACAGTATGATGAAAAAATATGTTATGCAATTTCTTTACAGTCAAAACTATTTTTTCATTTATCCCAGACACTCTAACAATAACACGTTTTTCCTTTTCATCTTCAATTAATTTTAACTCTCCAAAACCAATCTCTTTAACTGCCGACAATAATTCCTCTTTTTGTTTCCCAGTCAACATTTTATCCTCATAAGGTTTTCGATTAGTACATCTAAGACTAACAAAATCATTAAGTTCATCAATTTCTATGTCTTTTTTAATCAAATCCAACACAGCCACCAAATTTCTATCGTGCTCGTCAGGAAATAAACTTACATTGGTTTCATAACCATAGCTTGTAGCCACAATTTTAATATTCTCGATAATACAACCATGTGCAATATAAGAACCTTTCTGTTCATAATTATAAAAAGGAATATCTCTTTCCGCTAAATTATAAACATAAATTTTATTTTCTCTAACCTTAAATTGCCACGGCTGTGAATTATCTCCGGAAGGAGCATTAACAGAAGCTTTAATAATTTCTCCAAAAATATTCATATATTTAAGATTATTTTTTACTCATGATTTTTATAAATTTTATCGTTTCTTTTAAACGATAAACCTTTTGGCTAAATCTTTTATAATCACTTTCAAATATTTTATCCAAATTAATCTGATAACGTCCGGATTTTATTTTTTTTCCATCAACCAAAATTTTTCTGATTAAATAAGCTAGAGCCGTACCACATAAATTTGCCGCCGTACCCAATTGCGGCCAAGAATACAAAGACTTCCCTACTTCCACTACCGATTGTTGCATTCGTGAGGTAGCCAAAGTTGCCCCCGCAATCTTGGCTGCCACTCTCGGCAGATCTTTAGGATCTAAATTTTTGAATTGATCAAGAGAAATATCCCCAGCCAAACCATTAAAAATCTTCTGTTTTTTGTTTGAATCATATCTTTCAATATCCACAAAAATATTATCACCATTATCAGTAGCCATTAAGACCGGAATTCTTGCTTCTTGAGCTAAAAATCTAGACTTAAATTTAAAATAAGGATTATCCATTTCTTCAATCAAAATATCTAATTTCGAATTCAAAATAACTTCATCAATATTTTCCTCAGTCAATCCCTGTAGATAAATTTTAATATTAGCGTAAGGATTAATTTCAAAAATTTTTCTGGCTACCGCAACTGTTTTGGGTAAACCTAAATCATTTACACCTATTCTAATACGATTTAAATTAGAACCAGAAATCGAATCAGGATCCACTAATACAAAATTTTTAGCTCCACCAGTCATGGCAATGGTTAAAGCCGCATGACTGCCAACACTCAGACCCAAGACACCAACAGTAGCAGAATAATACTTTTCCTGTTCTTCTTGGGTAATCAAAAAATGATTGCGACCGGTACGCATTTCAAAATGTAAATTTTCCGGCAAAACATGAACCAAAGTATTTATCCATGGGAAAAAAAACCAATTTCCCCACTCATCAAACTCCTTACCCTCACGCATTTTATTTACAAACAATTTCTGTTCTTCTTGAAAATTCTTATTAAATCTATATTTTGGATTACGCAATAAAAAAATTTCTTCCAGTTGTTCTCTACAAGTATCCACTATCACCAATTCCTTTCTGACGGAAATAAAAGAAGACAGCTGGCTAAAACTCAACCAGTTAGGCTGCCACGATTGGCGATCAACTTTTTCTTGCATATATCTATTTTTTTACCCATTTCTGTTTTATACCCGACCTAAAATGAGTTAAATCCTCATAGGGCCAAAATACTATTTTAGGAAATACTTTATGTCCTTTATCCTCATAAGTGCGCCGATATTCAGAATTTTCTTTTAACAACCTATCAAAAACAATTTCACCAACCAATTTATGTAAATCACTAGTCTCACTAACCCCAGATTTTAATTCAACATTAATTTCTAAACATTGGTTTAATTTATCATCATCTATTACCAACATAGTAAACTTACCAGTAATTTTGTCTTCTAAAACATCCTCTTGCAAAGCTCTTCTGACAGTTTCCGGGTAAATATTGAAAGCATAAAAACTAACCGAAAAATCTGATCTTTCAAACACATAAACAAAAGGTAAATTCCAAACAGTAGAATTTAATTTGGCTTTGCCAATTTCTTGTTCTAATTTTATACCAGAGGCTAAAAATTTATCCTTAATTTGAGAAAAAGTATACATTCCACCATGATCGTGTAAATCATAGCGAACCAAAGGCAACCCACTATAAGCTGAACATAACAAATTCCCTTCTTCATTTTCAAAATAGAACATTTCTGGAAGAAACTGCGTAAGTGTGGGTGTCTTAGTTATATCGCCAAAAATATCCTTATACAATGGCTCCTTAGCCAACGCCATTCTGCGAATAAGTATTGAAGCTGGCGTTTCATGAGACATAGTTCCTAAATCTACGGTGCCATAATGATTCAGAGTAGTAGTGTAGGGATTTTTTAATCCAGTCTTTTTAATTACATAATCGCGAAAATTTTCACTAAAAGCTTCAGCTGAAAATATAAAACCCAAATTATATTTTTTCCAATCCAAACCCTGTCTGATTCCATCATCTAATGTATCCTTTAAAAAAGGAGCATAGGAACCAATAATAATCTGATCAAATTTATCTCCAAATTTTTTTACCGCTTTTATAATTTCATTTTTATCAATGCTCGTAGTGATAATACTCAAAGGATATTTACCTTCCTCTGCTATGAGCCTAATAGCACTAAAAGTAAAAACCCCCCCAATCCACGGACCCATTGGAAAAGCGTCTATATAAAGAGTAGACTTTTTATGAATTTGAAAATTTGTTCTTAAATACATCTCCGCAGTTCTAGCATACTGAAGATCTTGTTCCTCTTCTCTAGGAAAATAAAAAGGCTCACCGGTAGAACCTGAAGTTGATGAAATAGTCCAACGCTTATCTTTTAAATTACCATCCCAACACAATTTTTCTAAATCATAAATTTTTAAATAATTATGTTTATCAATTTTTGGAAGAAATTTAAAATCTTCTATAGTTTTTATTTTAGCAACAGAAATTTTATTCTTTTTTAAAAAATCTTTATAAGCAGGCACTCTCTCGGCCATGGAATAAAAAAGACCTAAAGCCATTTTTTGACCTCTTTTTATCCAAAAATCTTCATCTTCTTTCTTTAATTTTTTCAACAACAATACTGGATCAGTAAAAATTTTAGACAAATACATAATTCATTATAAATACGAAGAGATAATATTTTCTGCTATTTCATCGGCTAAAATGTTGGGGGCTTTATTTTTTTCCTTTGATTCAGTAAAAATCATATCCAAACTGGCAGCAATATTATCAATTTTTTTAATAATTCTACTTTTGTCATGCTCCTCATTCTCATATTGGTCCACCACGCTCATAATACCCGCCCCATTAATAATAAAATCCGGTGCGTAAAGTATGCCTCTTTTATGTAATAATTCACCCGTTTTTGGCTCATCAAGTTGATTATTAGCTGAACCGGCAATAATTTTACACTTTAATTGTGGCACCTTGCCACTGGTAATAGCATGGCTTAAAGCGCAAGGACAATACACGTCAACATCTTGTAAATATATTTTTAAAGGACTAATAATTTGTACTTTAGGAAACCTTAATTTTGCTAACCATGCTCTATGAGCATTAATATCTGTAACATAGATTTTGTCAGCTTTTTCCTTCATTAAAAATTTAAGCAACGGCCACCCAGTCTTACCCAAACCCTGAATCGCAAAACTGTGGCCAGCAATGTCTGTACTACCATAAATATGTTTTAAAGCCACTTTTATGCCTGCCAAAACCCCTATAGCCGTAAAATAACCTGAGTCTACTCCTGTACCAATCATAAAAGAACTTTCAGAGTGCATAATATCCAAGTCCTTATTAGTTACACCTACGTCAGTGCCAGTCACAAACGCACCCATCAATTCATTTACCTTTTGAGCATAAACCTTAAATAACTGCTTGCGATTTGCCTGAGCCGTAGAATTATCAATTAAAGCAGCCTTTGCACCAGTATATGGCAGACCGGCTAAAGCTGACTTATAAGACATTAAACGTGAAAGACGCAAAGCATCACGCAAAGCCTCATGTTCATTTTGGTAATTCCAAATTCTGGTGGCACCCAAAGCAGGAAATTGCTTACGATTACGATGTATAGCTATATAGCCTTTTAAACCCACACTTTCATCTTCAACTTTAACCACTTTGTAGTGATTGTCATATTCTGGAAACATTTCTAAATCCTCCTTGGATAAGATTTTAGTTTCACTCATACATTTTTGATATCAAGTGTTCCCACTACATCATTGATATTATTATACCCATCCTTATTTAAAAGCTTAATTAATTCTTTATTTATTTTTTTTATAACCAAGGGCCCGCCATAAATCCACCCAGTAATCAGTTGTACGGCTGTGGCTCCAGCCTTTATCTTAGCATAAGCATCGTCAGCCGTAAATATTCCACCAACTCCGATTATTTTTAATTTTCCTGCTGAACGCTGGTAAACATAACTGATTATCTCGTTACTCTTATCTTTTAAGAGAGCGCCAGATATACCACCAGAATGAGTTAGTTCCTCTGGATTGGATTTAAATTTAACTCCACTCCGATCTTTAATAAGATTAGAGATTACTAAACCAGTAATTTTATTGGCCAAACAAGTTTCAATAACTTCGTCTAATTCCTGATGACTGAAATGCGGACCAATTTTAAAATATATATCTTTTTTTATATTTTCCAAATCCATCTTCTGTCTCACGGCTTCAGCTAATTCTTTAATAAAAGAAACTTGAGCAAACTGCTCACAACTAGCTACATTCGGACAACTCACATTTAAAGTCACATAATCTGCAAATTGTTGCAGTGCTAAAAAGGTTTTAAGATAATCTTCAGTCATTTTTGCTAATTCTAAGCTTGTGGTAGGAGCAATACTAATTCCCAAAGGTACAGCATGTTTTAAGCCAGCTAATTCTTGAATAGTTTTTTCTGCTCCAGCATTGCTTAAACCATAATTTACGATTAAACCATTATCTTTTGGTATGCGCCATAAACGCGGCTTAGGATTGCCTGATTGTTCCTCATAAGTAATAGAACCTAATTCAGCAAAGCCAAAACCAATCATGGAATAAGCCAAAGGCGCGTCTATATATTTATCAAAACCAGCGGCCAAGCCAATAGGATTTTCTAATTTCCAACTTCCTAAATGCACTTTTAATTTTTCACTGCCTAATTTAAAAAACTTTGACAATAACCAATTAAAAATTTTAATTCTGCTTACCAAACCCAAACCTTTAGCCACTATTACATGAATTTTTTCTGGATCAATCTTAAAAAATAAAGGGCGTATTATATATTTATAAAACATACTTTAAAAATCAGCCACATGGTATTCATGCATTAGATAAATATCGGAAATTAACATAATAATTGAAAGCAATAAAGAACCAAGACAATAACTACAAAGAAAACCAATCAAAGCTATCTGTACATAAAGTAACCATAAAGAAAACAAAACTGCCACAGTGGCTAAGACTAGAAGCAGAACCAAAACTTCTGCTAAATTTTTTTTATACAAAAGATAAGAAAATATTAAAGACAAACATAAATAATAAACCAACCCCAAAACCGCCACTGGTACATGCCAAATTGCGGCATACTGGCTACTGCCAACTTTTCCGCAATTTATGATTCCGCCATGCAAGGGACAAACATCACTGGGATGATAGTATTCATAGGTGAGAAAACTGGCATCAAACATTCCTAAAATTCCAATTAACAAACCAAGCACTAAAAACCACTTTGGCAAAGTTTTTTTCCAATGTTTTTCTTTAATATAATTTACCAATTTGGTATATATGGCCATAATCAATAATCGTTAATTTATTATTAGTGCGTATTAGTGCGTAAATTAGTGGTCTACATTTCTTCAACTGTTTCTATACCCAACAAATCTAACCCTTTTTCCATAGTTTCTTTAACCTTTTTTATTAATTGAAAACGAAAATTAAGAACAGTTTCCTCCGCCCCCAAAACTGGACAGGTTTGATAAAAATTATTAAAAGCTTGCGCTAAATCAAACAAATATCTAGCAATCTGTGAAGGGTCCTCGGAGTCTGTGGCTATTTTAATTGTCTCTTCAAACTTTAATAATTCTAACAAAAGTTTCTTTTCTACCGGCTCAACTGAATTTGAAATTTGAAATTTGAAATTTGAAATTTTTGATTTTTTCAATATGCTGTTGATGCGAGCTACAATATAAAGCAAATAAGGCCCACTACTACCCGTTAAAGAAATAGCTTCATTTACATCAAACACAATGTCATTTTCAGTGCCAGTTTTTAAAATAAAATATTTAACCGCGGCCACAGCTATTTTAGCAATTACTTTATCCTTATCTTTTATTTTACGAGCCAACATTACTTCGGCAATCTTTTTTTCAGCTTCGTCAAGCAGCCACTCAGCCAAAACTACATTTCCCGTACGCGAACTCATTTTACCTTCTTTTAAACTCACCCAACCATAAACCAAATGTTCCTCCCTACCTTTGCTTTCAGGCAGAGTGAATTCCAAGGCTTTAAAAATAACTTTAAAATATTCAGTCTGTTCTTTGGCCACGACATGTAAAATTCTAGCTGGATTATATTCTTTAAATTGCATTCGAGCCAAGGCCTGGTCTTTGGCTTCATAAGTTGGCAAGCCTTTGCTGTTGATAAACACTCGGTCGTGCAGACCATATTTACTTCCTTCAAAAATGACCGCTCCTTCGCTTTTCTTAAAAATTCCACTCTTTATACCTTCTATAACAATTTTTTTACCTAATTCAAAAGTTTCTGATTCAAAATACAAACGATCAAACTTTTTAATGCCTACTCTTTTATAAATATAATCAAAATAATCCAAACTCCATTTTCTGGTTTTTTTATACAACCCAACCAAAGATTTATCTTTACTATAAATCTTGGCATTCAAAGCTTCAATTTCTTTTTTTACCTGCTCGCTACTCTCAAAAGCTTTACCCCCATTAGCATACACCACCCCCAAAAATTTTGCTCGTTCACTGGTGGTTTTTAATTTTGAAATTTCTGTCTGATAATTTGGAACCTGTAAAATTCCCCACAAACACTTGGCAATATGCATACCCACATCTCCCTGATAATTTGCACGCACTACCCTATGACCTTGATTTTCAAACAATCTCACCATGCTCTCGCCAGTAGTCATGGTGCGTAAATGTCCAATATGCACCGGCTTGTGAGTATTAGGATGAGCAAACTCCACCATGATCTTTTCCTTTTTTTTGATTATTTTTTGTTTTTTTTCTGATAAAACAATTTTTGCTAATTCTTGTGCGTTCAAATAAAAATTTGCATACGGCCCGATTGCTTCAATTTTTTCTATCAATCCACCAGTTTCCAAGTTTTTTAATTTCTCAACAATTTCTCTGGCACAATCCAGCGGACTTTTCTTCCATTCTTTTGCTAAACCAAAACAGGCAAATGCCAAATCACCCATTTCTGGATTTGGTGGAATCGTAAAATTTACCAGACCAGTAACTCCTGCTTTTTTTAATAATCTTTCTATTTCAATTTTTATTTGTTCCAACATAAATTATAAATTTGTATTATTTAACTTGTGTTCCCAATAAGCTCCTATAAAAACAACTATTGCTAATAACAACGCAAAATGACACAAAACCGAAGGGAACATAATATTAAAATAAGGAAAAATTACCATTAAGATAAAAGTCGGCAATGACATTAGCAGTACAGCCACCGGTAACATAAGAAAAACTTTTCTTTTTTTATTATTTTTTTCAGAAAAATAATATTTAAGGGCGATAAAACAAGCAAAAATTGTAACCAACGCATAATAAGTTACATAGGCTAACCATAAGACAAAATTATAATCTTGACTGAAAATATATCTCGCCGTTACAAAAATTGCATTACACTGTCCTACTTGTACAAAATTTGTAGTAAAAATAGCAATCAAAGAATACACCACCGGAAAAAAATACAATAAAAGTCTATGTCTTTTTATTTTAAAATAAGTTAGTGTCATATCCAAACCCATAGCTGGCAAAAAA
Source organism: Candidatus Magasanikiibacteriota bacterium (assembly GCA_903837125.1). GTDB lineage: Bacteria > Patescibacteriota > Patescibacteriia > Magasanikbacterales > UBA922 > CAILTG01. The sequence continues at coordinate 41,178 of CAILTG010000021.1, forward strand.
CTATAAGTTATAAACCCTGCCCTTACCCAAAGTTCGGCATTACCGGTTTTACATAACATGAATTCAGTAAACTGATAAAAGCCCAACAAAAATAATAATAAAGCAAAAAAATATTTTAAACTAGCCTTGGGAAATTTCCAAGGCATGATGATTGATAGCCCGAGTTCAATTACGGCCGTTGTTAGAGAAACAGTTGAATTAAAACACATAAATTATTTAACTTTAACGAAAAATCTACTTCCTTTCTGTACTACATCGTTAGCTTTAAGCGCAAAATCAAAAGCAGATATTTTTTTATCATTTACTTTTACCCCACCTTGCTCAATCTGACGGCGGGCGTCACCTTTGCTAGAGCAAATTTTGGCTTCTACCAAAAGAGTAACAATGTCGTACACGCTAGGCTTAACCTCTGGCATATCAGTTGGCTTTTCTTTTTTGCTAAAAGTATTAATAAAATTTTCTTGAGCTTTTTGTGCTTCTTTTTCCGAATGATACATTCTGACTATTTCAAAAGCCAAACACATTTTAAGATCGCGTGGATTTTTTCCCACCTTCATTTCCTCCTCGTATTGTTTAATTTGTACCATTGACACTCGTGTAGCTAAATTAAAATATCTAATTATTAATTCATCAGGAATAGACATCACTTTGCCAAACATATCATTTGCTTCCGCAGTTAAATTAATTGTATTCCCCCAACTAGAACTCATTTTCCGACCGTCTATACCTTCCAATAACTGACTCATAATAATATCCTGCGGTGCTTGCTTAAAGTGTTCCTGTAATTTTCTGCCAGCCAATAAATTAAACCGCTGGTCAGTGCCACCAATTTCCACATCAGCTTTAATCGCCACTGAATCATAACCTTGCATTAAAGGATAAAGCATTTCCCGAAGTGAAACTCTAGTACCAGCATCCAAGCGTCTTTTCACATTATCACGAGCAATAAATTCAGCTACAGAAAATTGTTCTGCCTGTTCGCCAATATTCCAATAATTCAATTTTCCTAACCACTCACTGTTATAATGAACTTCGCACTCGTCTATATTAATTATTTTTCCAGCTTGCTTAACATAATCCTTCATGTTTTCTTTTACTTTCTTTTGATCTAACATTGGCCGTTCTGAATCTTTATCTGAGGTATCACCAATCACGCCTGTAAAATCTCCCACAATAAAGACAATTTTATGACCCAATTCTTGAAAATCATGTAACTTTAAAAGTTGCACCGCCCGACCAATATGTAAATTAGGACTAGTGGGGTCAATTCCTAGTTTTATCCGCAACTGTTTTCCAGATGCCAACTTTTTCTGCAAACTTTCTTTAGCAATAACTTCTTCTACTCCCCGAGCTAAAAGTTCGACGATTTTATTTTTATCAGTATTAATTTTCATATTTTAATTTTTTAGTAATTTTTAATCTTATTTCAACAACTGTTGAATAATTTGGATTAACTTTTTTTGCCCATTCAGCTATTTCTTGCTTTCTAGCCTCAACCTCTTGCATTTTAAGTTTAGCTTTAGCTAATTCTTCTTCATTTTTACCTAAACTTGCCCAATCATTTTTTGATAACTCGTCGGAAGCATGAAGTAGCCCGTCACTTTTTTCTCTTTTATCAATACTATAATAACGCAATTCTCCTTTGCTTCTGTGAATTAATTCCGGAGCTCTATACAAACCGCTGCCACTGCTGCCAGAATAAGAAGCCCTAGAAAAAATACTTTTTCCTCCATTTTCTTTAATTAATTCAGGTGACATCCCAATTCCATCATCAATTATTCTAATTATTAATTCATCACCTTCAATAAAACTAATTAAATGAACATTAGCAGCCTGAACCAACTCCGAATTCTCTCCATCATTTCCAATATTTACTCTATTGGGCCGAACAGCATTTCTAACCATTTCTGCAATTAAACTACCAACCACTCCGGGGACGGTAATAACCTCTTTATCATCAGGGAAACCTTTTTCAGGTTCAAAACCTTTACTATTAAATCTTCCTCTTAGGTGTCCTTTAGACTTCTCTATTCCACACAAAAACTCAACCACTTTTTTTAACATCTTTAAATTCAAAGACCTGGCGTGCATTTCAAAAAAATTTGGCTCAAAATCTGATTTTTCCAAACTTCTTCTAGCCAAAGAACATTCAACCACAGCAACACAAGGTGGAATGCCTTCTCTTATGTCCAACATTTGAGCCCTCAAATCTCCTAATGGAATAATTCCTTTACCCTTCAGACTACCTTTACCTTTATATTTTGTTAATTTTTTTTCTAAATCATTGAGTAGTACTTGCAACCGAAGAAAAATAAACACTAAATTATTAAGATCATGCTTTAGATTTTCATTAAAATCAAGAACATTTTTTAGCTGCTCATAAGTTTCCATTTTCAACAATTCAAAATCTTTAATAATTTGAATTAATTTACTAACTGAAAACTCATCCAAATAAAAAATATCCAGTTCTGAATCAGCAGATCTATATCCTTCATCCAACAGACGATAAAATTCTAGTAGTCTCGGGATCTCCCTAGAAATCTGCGTAAATAATTCTCTATTTTCAACTTCCCCTAAACCACCATTATTTACTGTTTCCTTATTACAAATATTAGAAAAACCATCTTTACTATTACGGTTCTTAAATCCCCCTTCATTTTCACCCACGTTATTATCAACATTAAATCCTCCCTTTTTTCCGTCCATCATAAAAAATACTAATAAAAAATATTAAGCTGTTGCTTCAGTTTTTCCAATTTTTCTTTGGCCTCAACTAATTTTTTCTTTTCTGCCTCCACTACCTGTACAGGCGCATTATTTACAAATTCTTTATTGCTTAATTTTTTCTCTAAACCAATAGCATACGGTTCAACACTAGTTATTTCTTTTTGTAATCTAACCTTTTCTGCTTCCGCATCTACAGCACCTGCCAAATCCACAAAAACTTCCACACCGCTAACCACAAAACCCACACTTGTTTCAGGCTTCTTAATTTTAGTCTTAATCTCAATCTTTTCTAATCTCGCCAATCCTTTTATTATTTCGACATTATCTTTTAACAATTCAACATTTTCTCCAGCACTAATAGTTGCATTTAGTTTTTTCACTGGTTCAATTTTATTTTCAGCCCGAAGTGAACGAAGGCCAGTGATAATATTTTTTATTAGTTCAAATTCTTCATTTATTTTAATCTCAATCTTAGTCTTAATCTCAATCATAGGCCATTTTTCAACCATCAACATTCTTTCGTTTCCATAAATTTCACTCCAAATCTGTTCTGTTACAAATGGCATAAAAGGATGCCACAACTTCAACAAAGCATTTAAAATATAATTCAAAATTTCGGATTTACCACCCTCTATTTTGGCAACTTCTAAATACCAATCTGCCAAATCACTCCAAGTAAAATCACGAAGTGCCTCACCAGCTTGTGAAAAATTAAACTTTTCAATATTATCAGTAACTTGTTTTGTAACATTCAGCAACCGATTCAAAATCCATTTATCTGCAAGAGTTTCCAATTCTGGAATTTTAACATCAATTTTTGATTCCGGAATATTCAGCAACATAAAACGAGAAATATTCCACAATTTATTTACAAAATTTCTGGCACTATCAATTTTTTCATCATAAAACTTAGAATCATTCCCTGGGCTAATCCCAAGTAAAACGCTAATGCGCAAAGCATCTGCTCCATATTCTTCAATTACCTCAAGTGGATCAATATTATTCCCAGCTGATTTAGAAAACTTTTTTCCTTCTTCATTTCGGAGCATTCCATGGATATACACATCTTTAAATGGTATTTGATCTAAAGCGTAAGTTGACATTAAAATCATTCTGGCCATCCAAAAAAAGACAATTTCATAACCCATTTGCATCCAACTTGTTGGGTGAAACTGTTCTAGATCATTTTTGAACTCGGGTTTACCCGCCACAATCTCGCCAGAGCCGGGCTTGCCCGGCGTAGCCCTAGCGAAGCCGGGCCAGCCTAAAGTAGAAAACGTCCAAGTACCAGAAGAAAACCAAGTATCCAGAGTATCAGCATCTTGCAACCATCCCTCACCTGTTGGTTCTTCAATACCACAATAAATTTCTTCACCTTTATACCAAACCGGAATCCGATGACCCCACCAAATTTGGCGACTGATACACCAATCGCGCAAATTTTCAATCCAACCAAAATATATTTTTTCAAAACGTTCAGGCGTAATATTAACTTTTTGATCTGAAATACCATTATGTCCCAAAGTCACAGCTTCTTTCATTAATTCTTTAAGACTTTTTTCCTTTCCTGAAACTTTTTTATTTACGTCAATAAACCACTGCGTCATTGGCAAGGCTTCTACAATATCACCAAACCTATCTGAAGTACCAACATTCTGAAGAATGTCTTCTTCTTTTTCTAATAAATCATTTTCTCTTAACCATCTGGACACCTCTTCCCTAGCTTTTTCAGCTAAAAGACCTTGATAAAGATTCGATGCTTTATCAGTCATTTTGCCGTTCTTGTCAATTACTTCAATTAAATTTATTGGATCGTTTTTCGCTTTTTGATTTAAATACATTTCAAAGTCAACCATACTGTGTGCTGGAGTTACACCAACAGCACCTGTACCAAATTCCGTAACTACTTTTTCATCGGCAATAATTTTAATTTCTAAATTAGGGCCGCCTGCAAATTTTTCAATATTAAAAACTTTTCCAATGTACTTTTTGTACCTTTTATCATGCGGATTTACTGCTACAGCGGTATCTCCTAATTTTGTTTCCGGTCGCGTGGTAGCAATAGTAATTGGAAAATCTTTAGAATATTTAAAATAGTATAACTTTGATGGACGTTCAACATGAACTAACTCATCATCAGAACAAGTAGATTGGCCTTTTACTGACCAATTTACAACTCGATGCCCGTGATATATCAATCCATCATCATACATTTTTTTAAAAACAGTTTTTACTGCTAAATTCCTTTGCTCATCAAAGGTATAAGCCAAACGACTCCAATCACAACTAGTGCCTAACTTCTTTATTTGTCTTAAAATTGTGGCTTTTGAATTTTCTGCATATTCTCTAATTAACTCTAAAAGTTTTTCACGCCCATAAAATTCACGAGGTTTTTCAATTCCCTTTTTTACCAGTTCTTTTTCAACTTTAGCTTGCGTAGCAACTGCCGCGTGATCTGTACCTGGTAATAACAATACTTTTTTGCCATTCATTCTCTGATAACGCGCCATGGTATCCATTAAACTATTTTCCATTGCATGACCTAAATGCAAAACACCAGTCACATTTGGTGGCGGCATCATAATAGAATATGGTTCACCAGTAAGATTATCTGGATTAAAAAAACCACTTGTCTCCCAACGCTCATAAATTGCATCTTCGTATTTTTGTGGTTCGTAAGCTTTTGGCAATTCTTTACTCATAAAATATATAACATGAAACAGGTAACAAATTGTCATGTGCTACAGGTTATCTGCTATAGGTTACCTGGTATAGATTACCTCAATAATCCAAATTAATCAAGTAATTATCTAAACATAGCAGAAAAGTCTTTATAAAATGTCACTCTTATCAAAACTTCTTTTAATGGCTTAAACAAGCCAAAATTAATGACCGGTCAAAATCTTCTAAATTAAGCCAAAAAATGCCCACAGCCCAGAGTTGACAAATATCGCCTCACTTGGTACAATGCTCTATTAAATTAAGGGAGTTTTGCCTCCCGCTTTTGTGGCTTTAAAAACCATTGTAGCGGGGTTCAAAACACAAAATTTTGGTTATGGCTTTTAACGAAATCCAACAAATCAAACAAATCTTACAAGACAAAAAACATGTCTTGATTGTGTTTCGCCAAAATAGCAATAACGACACCATTGCTTCGGCTGTGGCTTTGTCATTATTTTTGGAAAAAATGAAAAAACAAGTAGACATTGTTTCCGCTGGTTTTGTTTTGCCTAAATCTTTAAAATTTTTAAGTAAGGCTGAAGAAATAAAACCCAATTTTTCTTTTTTACAAAAATTCATTCTCACCGTAGATATTAAACAAACCGGACTTCAAGAATTAAGCTACGATTTAAAAGATGAAAAACTAAGAATCTTCATTACTCCACAAAATGGTTTTTTAACCCGCGACAATATCCACACCGCTCAATCGGACTTTAAGTATGAAATCATTTTTGTAATTGATACTCCTGATTTAGAAGCGCTTGGTCCTATTTATGACAATAATACCGAGCTTTTTTATAAAAGACCAATTATTGATTTAGATCATAATCTGGCCAATGAACAATTTGGTCAAATAAATATTATTGAATCAACCGCCACTTCTACCGCAGAAGTTATTTTTAATTTTATTCATGAACTGGGAAATGAATATTTAGATGAACAAATTGCTACTGCTCTTTTAACCGGCATTATTGCCAATACCCGAAGTTTTAAAACTGCTGACATTAAACCTCAAACTCTAAACATCGCCAGTAAACTTATTAGTCTGGGAGCCAATCGCGACTATATTGTACAAAATCTTTATCGCACTAAGTCTATTTCCACTTTAAAATTGTGGGGCCAAGCACTCTCGCATTTGCAACATGATAGTTCTTTGGGATTAGTCTGGACTACTATTACGCGCGAAGATTTTACCCGCTCTGGCTCGCAAGAAAATGAATTAAAAGACATTATTGATGAATTAATTGGCAATTCCCCAGAAGCTAAAATGATTTTACTACTTCATGAACCACTTAATACTGAAAATAAAGAAATTTTAGGCACTTTAACCTGTGAAAAACAATTTGATGCCTTAATTTTAATTAAACAATTTAATCCCACAGGAAATAAAAAACAAGTTAATTTCAAAATTGAAGGAAAAAGTTTAACAGAAGCAGAAACAGAAGTGATAGAGTGTATTAAAAAAAATGTGGTCTAACCACATTTTTTAATATTTTAAATTAAATCAATGCTCTCCCCGTCATCTCCGGCGGTTGTTCCAATTCCATTAATTTTAACATGGTAGACGCCACATCAGCCAACATGCCTACTGGTGGTATTAAACTTAAATCACCCTCTGGTGGATCGCCAGCTGGACCGGCCTGACCTTTATATTTATTACCAATAATCAAAAATGGCACTGGATTATTACTATGTTCTTTTAATTTTTCTCCGGTCTGTAAATTAATTTTTTCTTCAGCATTACCATGGTCAGCCGTAATCAAAAGTAATCCATCTTTGGCCAATATATGATCACTTAATTTACCCAAACATTTGTCAATAACTTCCACGGCCTTAATAGTAGCGGCCAAATTACCGGTGTGACCTACCATATCCGCATTGGCGAAATTTATCATAATAGCGTCATAAATATCTGCTTCAATAGCTTTAATCACTTCTTTAGTAATTTCGTTTGCCGACATCTCTGGCACTTGATCATAAGAAGAAACATTAGCTGAAGGAACAATTTTTCTTTCCTCTCCAGGGAAAGGATCTTCTATAGTGCCATTTAAAAAATAAGTAATGTGAGCATATTTGGTAGTTTCTGCCACATGAAATTGTTTAAGTCCAGCACGGCTAATTACTTCGGCCAAAGAATTGTGAACTACTTGTGGTAAATATGCGGGAACAGCCGGCAATTCTTTTTCATATTCGGACATGGTAACAAAAAACAAATTTCGCAAATAATTTCTTTCAAATTTAGCAAAACCTGGCAACACAAAAGCTTGAGTCAGTTCTCGAGCACGATCAGGACGTGAATTAAAAAAAATCGCCGCATCCCCATCTTTTACCACAGCTACTGGTTTGCCTTTTTTACCAATTACCACTGGCACAAATTCTTCATCATAAACTTTTTTGGCATAAGAATCTTCAATGGCCTTTAAAGGATCACTGTAATAATCTATTGCCTCGCCCTCGGCCATAGCCCGATAAGCTTTCTCTGTTCTATCCCAACGATTATCACGATCCATGGCGTAAAAACGTCCGGAAACCGTGGCAATTTCTCCGCACTTATACTCTTTAATTTTTTCCTGTAAACTTTTAACAAAACCCAAACCACTGTTATACATTACATCTCGCCCATCGATAATAACATGAAGATAAACATCCTTAATTTTCTGCTCTTTAGCAAATCTCAAAAGCGCTTCACAATGTTTTTCACCAGCATGCACATTACCCGGACCGATAATCCCTATTAAATGCAAGGCTGATTTATTTTTCTTTACCTGTTCTGCTGCTTTCAAAAAAGCTTTATTTTGAAAAAAAGATTGGTCAGCAATTGCCTTATCAATTCTAGGAATTGTTTGATAATAAACACGACCCGCGCCAATGTTAAGATGACCTACTTCGGAATTACCTACCTTACCAAACATGAGTCCCACTTCTTGACCAGCGGCGTAAAGAGTCATGGCTGGATACTCACGCAAAAATTTATTGTAGTTTGGCAAAACAGCGCGAGTAATAGCATTACCATCGCTTTTAGGAGCCACACCCCAACCGTCAAGAATAACTAATACTACAGGCCTGTTTTTCATAATTTATTTTAATATAAAGGTTTTCCCGTCATTTCTTTTGCCTTTTCTATTCCCATCATTTTGAGTAATGTTGGTGCTACATCAGCCAAAATTCCTTTATTTTTCATTTTCATTCCTGCAAATTTGTCACCAATTAAAATACAAGGCACTGGATTTAAAGTATGTTCAGTCATTATTTCTTTAGTCTCTGCATTAATCATTACTTCAGCATTACCATGATCAGCCACAATCATTACTTGACCTTTTAATTTCAACATACAATCAACTATTTTTTTTACGCCGGTGTCTACCACTTGAACTGCTTTCTTAGCTGCTTCTAAGTTTCCTGTATGTCCCACCATATCAGCATTAGGAAAATTAGTGCAGATAAAATTGTATTTTCCAGTTTGCAGATAATCAACAATTTTTTCTACCATTTTTGAGCTACTCATTTCCGGCTTATCCGCATAAGAATGTTCTTTGGGCGATTTTATTACTTCACGCTCCTCGCCATTTAAAGGATCCGCATAACCACCATTAATAAAATAAGTTACATGAGCATATTTTTCTGTTTCGGAAATATATAACTGTTTATAAAGACCATCAATTACCGCTGGCAAACAATTTTTAATATCTGGAGAAGGAAAAGCAGTAAACACTCTTGGCAAATCCGGACCAAAATCAGTCATCGCCACGAAACGCGTATTTTTTGGCACTCTCTTTCTGATGAAAGCTCCTGGATTTTTTTGCTCAAAATCTTTTTGCACAAAAGCTTTGGTAATCTGACGAGCGCGGTCACTTCTGGCATTTACAAAATAAATAGCATCATTATTATTAATAGTGGCCACTGGCTTATTATTTTCTATTATGACTGATGGACAAATATATTCATCTGTATCTCCCCGATTATACGATTGTGCCAAAGCTTCTTCCGCACTCTGTGAAGCACAACCCTTACCCAAAACCATGGCCTCATAAGCTTTTTGCGTACGCTCCCAAATTTTATTTCTATCCATGCCATAAAATCGCCCCATAATGGTGGCAACTTTTTCATGCTCCAACATATGACCGCGTAATTCCCGTAAAAAACCAGTTGCTCCATGCGGAGAAGAATCACGCCCGTCGGTAAATAAATGTAAAAAAACTTTTTTTTGATTTTCACGCCGAAAAAATTCCAACATGGCATAAAGATGCTCCGGATAAGCGTGAGCGCTATTTTTGTCTGTTAACAGACTCATAATATGCACAGCTGTATCATATTTTTTTGTGTGATACAAAGCTTCTTTAAAAGCATGATTCTTAAAAAAAGTACCATCATGAATATGCTCAGAAATCATCACAACATCCTGTTTAACAATTCTGCCAGCGCCAATATTAAGGTGTCCGGCCTCAGAATTACCCTGCTGACCAGGGAAAAGCCCTACATTCTCGCCCGAGGTATTAAGAGTAGTATTGGCGTATTTTTTTAAATACCCAAAAATATTAGGTGCGGTTTCTGGAGTAATAGCATTGCCCAATTTTTGTTTGGACAAACCAAAACCGTCCAAAATAATTAAAGCTGTAGGAATAATTTTATTTTCCATAATATTTTCTTTTTGTATATTAGTGACAGTATTATAGCGCAAAATGATTACAAGTTCAATTACCAGATAACAAATAACAAACTGTGTAATAGATCAAAAAATTATCCTCTTGACAAAATGGCTAAAATGGACTAAAATGTACTGTTATCAGTACACTGTGTGCTGGTAAATCCACCTGATAGGAGAGACCATGGTTGTCTTTAACGCGTTGGTTCTGATCATCGTGTTTCTCTTTACCGTCATGGGCGGCTACTGGCTCGTGGTCAAGGGGATCATGGGCTACCCCACAGCTGCCATCGCCATCGGGGTCGCGCTGATCCTGTTCTGGGGCATTCGGCGTCTCGTGCGCCGGTTCCCCTGGTGGGCCGTGAACATTCAGTTCCTGCGGCACACGGCGGATACCAAACGGTACCGAATCGAGGCAGTCACGACCACCAAAAGACGTGGCTACTATGTCATGATGGTCGTCCTGAAACGAGAAAGCGATTCCCGGCGGATCAAGGTACGCTGGAACTCGTTGCCCTCGGCCGAAACGGTGGGAGGCCCCAAAAGGGCCGAACTCCGGGAGGGTGGATCGTTCACCCTCAAATTCGACGAGACGAAGATGATCAAAGGGCTGTTCGGTAGGCCCATCGGTTACCGAGTGGTCATGAGCGACTACTACGAACCGCCGGCGGCCGTCTGATCCCACCTCCAATGAAAAGCCTCCCCCGTCTCCTCTTCATGGCGGACAAAGGCTAGAGAGGATCCTCATCCTCTCCGTGTCTCAGCGAGCTCTGAGCCATGTATTCTTACCCTCGTTCTTTTCCATCGTTCTTTTCCTGAGGTCTCAAATGACTCAGGGACCGCCACTCGCAATGAGCTGACGGAGTTCCCCTTTGACTTTTAACATTTAGAAATCAGAGGCAAAAAAATAATCCCGACTTTATCGGGATTATTTTTATTTTCTGTTAATTTCTGTCTAATATGTTTTTTCGTCTTAATCTTAGTCTTAGTCTTTCAATCTTATTTCACAATCTCCCCTTCAATTATTTTACTATCACTTGAACTTCCACTTGTTGGAGGCTGACCTAACCCATGTTTCTTAAACACCACCAATTGTTGTAAAGCAGTTAGGAGCGTGGACAAAAACCAATATAAAGTTAAACCAGCAGGCAATTGAAAACCGATTATTACCGTCATGAATGGCATAAAATACAGCATCTGTTTATTCATACTGGCCATCATGCTTTCATCTTTAGCCCCCGGACCGGCGTTCTTTGGCGGCTGTCTGCGAGTCATCATTCTAGTTTGCCAAAACTGCGCGCCACCAGCCAAAACTGCCAAAATAATACTGGTCTTGCCTAATTCAATAAACCCTAAACTAATAGTTTTAATAGTACCAGGATTTTTTACAAACGAATAAAGCAATTCAAAACTTTTGGAAGCCAAACCTTGACGCAAAACATAATATAAAGCAATTAAAATTGGTAATTGAATTAAGAGTGGCAAACAAGAAGCAAAAGGATTAACTTTATTTTCTTTATAAATTTTCATGGTTTCCTGAGCAATCGCCTGTTTGTCATCTTTAAACTTTACTTTTAAAGCTTCTAATTTTGGTTGTAGATCAGTTAAAGCTTTCTGTGATTTAATGGAAGAAGCAGTTAACGGATACAAAATTAATTTAATCAAAACCGTGATAATCAAAATCACAATTCCCACATCGGGAATTAAATTATACAAAGCCACAAAAGCATTAAAGATTGGTTGGTAAAGAATGATTTGAAAAAGATGAGACATAATATTAAAGGCTTAAAAGGCCTGAAAAGCTTAAAATGCTTAATGGCCAAAACTAAATAAGTTAGTAAAGTATAACAAGTAATAACTAATTAATCAAGATACAAAACCGCCCCATAATTTGGAACGGTTTTTTGATCTTCTAATATTTCAATCTCAGTCTTAGTCTTAATTTTTACTCTTCTTTCTTCTCCTCAACCTTCTCTTCAACAATTTCCTCTGTTTTTTCCTCACTCAACTTCTCTTCAACAACTTTTTCCTCATCTTCCGAACTTACAATTTTATCGGTATTACCATCTTCCACCACATTAATTTTCCAACCAGTCAAAGTGGCAGCCAAACGCACATTGGCACCACCGCGGCCAATGGCCAAAGAAAATTGGTCAGAAGCCACTTTAGCTTCGGCCTCTTGAGTTTTTTTATTTAATTCAATTGATTTAACTTTGGCAGGAGACAAAGCGGCTTTGATATAATCCTCGGTCTTTTCATTAAATTGAATAATATCAATTTTTTCTCCGCCCAATTCTTCAATAATGGTATTGATACGACTGCCGCGCTGACCAATACAAGAACCAATTGGATCAATGGCTTCATCAGCAGTGAAAACTGCCACTTTGGAACGATTGCCAGGATCCCGGGCAATACCTTTAATTTCTACTGATCCAGAAGCGATCTCGGGAATTTCCTGAGCAAAAACAGCCTTTACCAAGTCCTCACTAGAACGAGATAAAATAATTTCCAAACCCTTCATGCCCATTTCCACTTTTTTAATTAAAAAATGTAAACGCAAACCTGGACGATATTGTTCGCGAAAAATCTGTTCAGTTTGTGGAAGTATTCCCGTAACTTTTCCCAAATCAATAATCACTGCGCCAATTTTATCACGACGTTGCACAATACCATGAATCATTCTGCCCTCTTGACCTTTTAATTCGTCATAGGCAGAATTTCTTTCGGCTTCGCGCAAACGCTGAATAATTACCTGTTTGGCGGTTTGAGCAGCCATGCGGCCAAAATCTCCACCAATTTCTAAAGGAATTTCCAAAATTTCGCCCACTTTTACTTTCTTTTTAATTTCTCTGGCTGGAGTCAACATTAATTGAGTTTTGGGATTAAAACGCGCCAAATCAGCTGTTTCTTCTTCAGTTAATTCCCGACCCTCAGCCTGAGCCTTTTCTCGGCGAACAGACAATTCTTCTTGATCCTTTTCCAACTTTTCTGGATCAATATCTTCTACTATTTCTTTAATATCCCAAGCTTTCATATCAGCAGTCTCAGGATCAAATTTTACTTTAATATTTTGTTGTTTATTGCCAAAATCCTTACGAAAAGCAGCACCCAAGGCTGCTTCAATAGATTCCAACACTGCCTCATAAGATAAACCTTTCTCATCACAGATGAGCTGAATTGCTTTGGTAATTTCAGACATATAGCATCGATTAAAAAATAAAAAAGCAGCATTTGTATAATGCTACTCTGTGTCAAGAGTATAACATAAAAATAAATACCTGTCAAACATCAAAAAATTTAGTTAAAAATTATTACAAACTTATAAAATAAATAATTAAAAAACAACCAATTCATAAATTGGTTGTTTTTGTTAAATGTAAAACCGTTTAGTTAAAACAGGTGGAGAAAATTTATTTGATTATTGCAGTTCCACCTATCACTGGGAATGTAGTATAACCTACATCAACTTTACCACCGGTTTTTAAATTTGAAGCATTAACGCTTTCTTTATCTTTAATCATAGTTGTGAAAGTACCAAAAGAACCACTACCACTAAAATTTAATTTAGCATAAGCAGAAAGTATTTTGCCCGTAAGTAAATAATTGATTTGTTTAAAATCAACTCTGATAGTAGTTGTGGTTATTGGCACTACAACTCCTGAAGCAATCTTTACTGCATTGTCATCTGTTAAATACCAGTCAGTCATAGCCACATTTCCATAATTAACAGTTATTGACAAATCATTCAGCTGTACTTCATTACCTGCAGGCACCGAGGCAAAGGAATAAGCACTCACTCTATTTACGCCATTTGACAATTTAAAACCATCTGGGTAATTATTGTTTATCATTAAACTAACTGCCGAGGGAGTTTCCTTCAAGCACGCGCCATTTTGACAGCCATTCTGACAAGTAATAAATTCAGTTTTGCCAATGTTATTTTCACAATATTGTTCTATCAAAACTGAGTTATTTCCTGTCTGACAAGAATCTGTCGCTGTATATCCATAATTAGGACCCTTACTAAATACAACTGTACCCTGCACATTATTATTTCTTCCACCATCAGAATCAGTACATTTGGCTTCTTCACAAGGCTTCCAGCTTATAACATAAGATATTGGCGTTTGAAGGCTAGAAGAAGTTACCTGAAAAGTCCGAGCCGCTGGTTTACAAACATATGTATAGTTTAACAAACCATGGCCAGCGTCATTACAGCCATTAATTAATCTAAATGACACACCTCTATTTATTCCCGTAACCGAAACATTCACACCATCAGCCATTTGTTGACACGTCTGCACAGCTACATCATTGGAACCGGTACTTGAATTAGGGATCATATTATTCAATGGTACTGTCGCCAAAGCCACTGCCCCAGCCCCCATCATTGCCATGGTGGCAATAAATAATTTTGTTCCGCTCACTGCTTTGGTGGCGGTAGAAGTTAGTGTATCCATATTGATTAATTTTAAATTTAAAATTTTTAATTATGTTTATAATTGTCCATCGACCAAAAGGACAAAAAAATTATTTATTAAATTAATTTATTTCTTCTTTTTTCATATTCACCCACTCAGCCACTACTTCTTTAACATGATCAACATCAACCACCGGTATTTCTCCCTGACAATTTACACAAGCTTTTTTAGCAGCACTATGCAAAAGTGCAGCGGCTTGTTCATGTTTGGAACCACGTTCAACATTTACCATAGCCGAAGCCTCATCCATAATATCAATCGCCTTGTCTGGTAATCTTCTACCTTTAATATACTCTTGTGATAATCTAACCGCAGCTAAAATTGCTTCATCAGTAATTTTTACTTTATGATAATCTTCATAATTTTTCTTAATGCCCTGCAAAATTTTAACTGATTCTTCTACACTAGGCTCATCTACTAAAACTATTTGAAAACGTCGATCCCAGCTTTCGTCTGGTTGAATATATTGTTCATATTCTTTTTGTGTAGTGGCACCAATAAGTTGAAGATCTCCGCGTGCTAAGGCTGGTTTTAAAATATCTGACAAATTTACTGCTCCTTCAGTTCCTTTGGTTTGAGTAATAGTGTGAATTTCATCAATAAATAAAATAATTGTGCGTTTTGAATTTCGGATCTCGGTAATTAATCCTTTTATTCTTTGCTCAAACTCGCCACGATATTTTGTTCCGGCCAAAATTTCTGATACTTGTAAAAGTAAAACTCTTTTATTCAATAAAACTTCCGGCACCTCACCGGTGGCAATGCGACTGGCCAAACCTTCTACTACTGCCGTCTTCCCCACTCCCGGCTGACCAACCAAAATAACATTATTTTTAGTTCTTCTAGTTAAAATTTGCGTAGCGCGATTGATTTCTTCATCACGACCCACCACCGGATCAATGGTTCCTTTTTTAGCTTGAGCAGTAAGATCAACTGCATACATATCTAGATTATGAGTATCTATTGAAGAACCAATATTTTTTCTTTTATAAAAATAAAAAACAGCCACCAAAATGACTGCTAAAATAATCCACTTAACGATGGGCAAACCAAGAATCGCGCTGATACCTAAATCCATAAAAAACAAGTTTATTTTACCCAACAGGCAGTATTATAGCATAAATTGACCAGTTTGTCAAGTAAAAATTTATAACTTAATATTTAAATATCGGCACCAAATGTCCCTCATACTCGCCAATTTTGATACCTTCACTATCTTTACCAACAGCCAACTTCAACATATTTCTAAAATCACTATCCGCGTCACTTAACCTAACAAACTCTCCATTTTTAATAAATAACGGATCAACATAACGAAATTTAGGCCTTAAAATAATTTCTTTTTCTTTACTGCTAAATTTAAGAATTTTTTTACCAAGTAAAATTTGAATTTGCTCTTTAAAATTTTCGTCCTGACAAGCATAAATTTTATCCATGATAAATTTATCTGTTTCATTAAAATCATCCCATGTAATTATACCCTTAACAATTGCTTGATTTAATAATTGAGAGAATACCTGATAAGCAATCACATGAAGCGGCAGCCCCCAACAAGCTGTTTGACACTTTAAATAACCTTTAGCAAATAGTCCCACAGCTTTCTGATTATTAAAAATAATTCCTTGGTCAGTAACTTCTAAACTAGAAACGATTAATGATAGATTTTCTTTACTCTCCCAATTTTTCATCAACTTCAAAGAATAATCCAACCTATCGGCACAAACATTAGGAATTTTATTTTCTAATAGCTTAAAGGAATCAAAAGACAAAACTTTATTTATATCATAATTATATTTATTTAAAATTTCAGGAATTTTTGATTCAAACACCATTTGTTTATGTATGGTATCCTGATAGTCTTCAATTGATCCACGATCTTTCATCCAATCAACTACATGAGAAAAAGCCAAATGTGAAACATCATGAATTAACCCGGCAATTTGTTCTTCTAAGCTGGCGCCTAATTTTCGTAAAATTAACATTACTCCTATTGAATGTTCAAACCTATTAAAACCTTTAAACTGGTCAAATTCAACAGGTAACCCATGTTGAGCAATACCTTGTAAACGTTGCAACGGCTGGCTGGCAATCAATTCTAACAAGACCGGTTCAGTTATTTCAAACTGTCCATAAATTTCGTCAGTTATGATTTTACTATTACTCATAATCATTACCTATCTTAAACTAAAAACAATACACTTGGCAAGCTTTTAAAAAACCACTCCGGCAAAGTCGGAATGGTTTTTAATTTAAGACATTTTATACTTAGCCAACTAATAAATTTATATGCTGTAGTTCTAAAGGCAAACCGCCAGCATTTATGACACTACCGCTAGCATTTCCTTCTGCGGAAATATTATTTATTGTTGCAAACATTTCTGGTACTTGTGCTTCAGATAAAATATCTGCCCGCAGTTCAACAATTACTCTTTGATCTTTATTTAAGACATAATTTAGATTATCTATTACTACATTACTACCTGAAAGAGTTATTTGTGAACCAATAGGTTGTCCATCAATAAATAAATTTAAGCCAGAAATATTTTCAAATCCACTAATATTTAAACTTAAATTATTTATTTTTACATCCTCAACTTTTGGTTCTAACTCAAATCTTCCTAAAACAATACCAATAGAACCCGTGGCCACACTTGAAATCTCTAAAGGTTGGCCAAGATAGACATCTAAAGTCCCCAAATTAGTTGGCACTGTTAAACTAAGATGCTGCAATTCCAATGGCAAACCGCCAGCATTTATGACACTACCACTAGAATTACCTTCTGCAGAAATATTATTTACAGTCACAAACATTCCTGGTACCTGTGCTTCTGGTAAGATATCTGCCCGCAGTTCAACAATTACTCTTTGATCTTTATTTAAGACATAATTTAGATTATCTATTACTAGGCTACTCCCTGATAGAAATACTTGTGAACCAATAGGTTGTCCATCAATAAATAAATTTAAGCCAGAAATATTTTCAAATCCAGTAATATTTAAACTTAAATTATTTATTTTAATATCTTCAACTTTTGCCTCAAGTTCAAATCTTCCTAATACAACAGCGTTAGAACCAGCAGCCGTACTTGAAACCGTTAAAGGTTGACCAAGGTAAATATCTAAAGTGCCACTACTGCTCACTGGCGCTAAGGCATTATATTCCGCTGTAATCTCGGCATCAGTTAAAACTCGCTTATAAAATTTAATTTCATCCATAGAACCAGAGAAGAAGTAATTATTATTATAACTTCCCACCAGAAGTGGAGAATTATCATTCTTTACCGCACCGGTTTGTGGCTGTTCACCAACTTTTACACCATTGGCATAAACGCGAATCATACTACCATCATAAGTAAGGACAATGTGATTCCATTGGGACGTTTTAATTACGTTAGGTGTGTCAAAAACCACGCGAACATCAGACGCGTTGGTGATGCCGGTACGTAAACTGCCGTCATTGGAAATAGTTAATTCATAGTTAAGCTCTTTGGTAGCAACTACAGCATATTGATTGGAGAAAGATTCCGGCTTGATCCAAGCTTCCAAGGTTAAGGCTTGACCTGGCTCAAGATATTCAGAATCATTGGCAGTAATTAAATCATTTGTGCCGTCAAATTGCAGAGCAGTACCAGAAATGCCAAGAACATTCGCAATAGGACATTGATCTCCCGAACATCCTAGAGGAAATAAAGAAGCTGTATCAAAAAACTTGGTTGAATTAGCCGGCTCATTTAATTTATACTCAAAACTATTAATATCAATTGGAACTGGCTTAGAATTATTATATTCTGTAGCAATTTCTTCATCTGTCAAAACACGTTTATAAAATTTAATTTCATCTATTGTGCCAAAGAATGGATAATTGCTATTGTAATTACCAACTAATAGAGGCGTATTATCATTTTTTATAGCACCAGTCTGCACTTCCTCACCAACTTTTACGCCATTGACATAAGCCCGGACCATACTGCCATCATAAGTAAGCACAATGTGATTCCATTGGGACAACGTAACTACATTAGGAGTATCAAAAACTACCCGAGTATCAGCCGCATTGACAATACCTGTACGCAAACTACCATCATTAGAAATAGTCAATTCATAATTAAGTCCCTTGCTAGCAACCACAGCATAATGATTAGAACTTGCATAAGGTTTGACCCAAGTTTCCAAAGTTAGGGCTTGACCCGGTTCAAGATATTCAGAATCATTGGCAGAAATCAGATCATTTGTGCCGTCAAATTGTAATGCAGTACCAGAAATACCAGGAACATTCGCAGTAGGGCATTGATCTCCCAAACAAGCTAAAGGAAAAATTGAGGCCTGATCAAAAAATTGATTTGATCCAACCGGTTCATTTAATTTATAGATCAATTCATTATCAACAACTGGAACCGGTTTCAAATTATTATATTCCGCCATAATCTCAGCACCAGTTAAGGTTTGCTTATAAAATTTAATTTCATCAATTGTGCCAAAGAATGGATACCTATCATCACCTAAACTACCAACTAACAATGGGGTACTATCATTCTTTATGGCACCGGTCTGTGGCTGTTCACCTACTTTTACACCATTGACATAAGCGCGAATCATACTACCATCATAAGTAAGTGCTAGATGATTCCATTGGTACATTTTTACTACATTATATGCATCAACAGCCGCACGTATGTTGGAGGCATTGGTGATACCCGCACGCAAACTACCATCATTAGTAATAGATATTTCATAATTAAACCCTTTAGTAATGACCACGGAATAATAATTGGAACTGGGCTGAGGTTTAATCCAGGTTTCCAAAGTAATTTGGTCTGTTGCTGAAATAATTTCGTTGTTATTAATATAGGTAAAATTATTTACTCCATTGAATTGTAAAGCTTTCCCAGAAATACCTATTACACCTGCCTCTGGACAATAACTAGCGCCACAACCCATCACTAAACCAGAAACATTATCAACAAAACTAGTGCTACCAGATTGCTCTTCGAAACTATAAGCTAAATTAATAACACTTGGAGGAACAACTTTTGAAACATTTACCGGTCCCAACCAATCTCCACTACTAGTTAAATTTCCATCATTATCAACTACTACGACAAGATAATAATATATTCCAGAAGTAACATTGTCCGTATAAGAAACCATAGCCATATTTGTGGAAGTGTTGATTGGTGAAAGTCCGGAAATAAGAGTGGTGGTATTAGTACTACGATAAATTTCAAATCTATTAAAATCATTCTGATTGTCTACATAAGTATTCCAATTCAAAACTACAGTTTCCGGAGCGCTAGAACTGGTTGAAAGACCAGTTACTGGATTTGGAGGAATTAACTTTGGATCTATTTGCCCGGTAGTAGAAGTAAAATCTATGGATTTATTGAACAAAGGAGTAACACCAGTATTTAAGACTGAAGTATTATCAACATTTGAATTTGTTTTTATAACTAAATTATTATTTGCTGAATAAGCAAAAATCCCCTGCTCTGTTTCATAAGAAATATTCTCTAAAGCAGAAAATTTTTCTTTGGTAAATTTATTTTTTAACAATTGACCGGAATAATTATACAAAGATACACTGCCATCAGTAAGTTGAACCACTACTTCCAGTCCAGCATTATTTTTATCAATATCAGCCACAATTAAATTAGCACCACTGTCGCGTAAAATAATAGGAAATCCGGTGGCAATAGTTCCAGAAGCAGAATAAGCATATAATTTATCATTACTTAAATACCACAATTCGCCATTACCATCATCAACTACTCTACTTAAAACTGGACCAGAAACATTAATAGTCTTAACAAGATTCCAACCAGATGATCTTTGATAAACTTGTATTTCAGATTCTCCATCAACCGCATAATAAAACTTATTTTTAGCGTTGTCTGTTGAAATGTGATTTATTAAACTAGTACCAACTACAATTGGTGTAGCGGTCCAAATTCCAGAGTTTAGAGTTAACTCTTGTACATCCCCAGCAGCGCTACTATAAAGAACAGTATATTTTTGTAAATTATAATTATACAAGGAAACAATATCAAAACCCAAACCATAAGCATATAACATGACATTTGAAATTTCTGTTCCTGTACTACTATACAAATGTAAATAATATTCTCCGCTAGTTTTTCTTTCTACCACGCAAATTTCATTCCCAACTACTCCATCAAAATTACCTACAATAGGATTGCCTTCAAAAACACCCTCTGCCCAAACAGGAAAACCAGATAACAATTTTCCTGAAGCAGAATAAACAGCCAAACCACCATCATTCGTAATCAAAATTCTTTCCGCGCCAGGACTAGCGGGATTTATTTCTCCTACACTAGCAAAAACCAAACCCGGCAGAACCAAAAACCCTAACACAGCGATTAGCGTCAACTTTAATTTTGTGAACATATGATTAATATTAATTTTTAATAATTTATAATTCCCTCTATCCCCAACCCTAATTTTTTAAGATTGGGTGAGAAATAATTAATCAATTATATTCGGACTTAAAAATGTTTCTATACCACCATTCTCCAATCCTTTAATTAATCCTTTCAAACTTTCTAAATATATATATATTTATCAATACTCTCATCAATTGGTTCAATATTAATACGATATTTATAATAATATTTTATTGTTTGATCATTACTATCTGGAATTTTTCCACCATATTTTTCGGAATTATAAAGTTCATTTTCTTTGATATTGATACTTAAAAGGGCAGATTCAACAACACCAAATTTACCAGCAACGCCCACAATCAAGCTTGCTACATTTATTTTCAATGTTTCTCTGTCACCAGAATAGTTGACAAATAATTCGCAGTTTAAATTATTAGCACTCATAATTAAATTATTTAGTCATCCACTTCCATAGAAATACCACGTTCAACAAAAAAATCTTGAACACTTTTTAATACAAGTTCTTTTTCTCTTTCACGTCCCACGAGTTGGACATTACCAACGTCATCTGCAAACAATAAGTAATTAACTGAATCCATGTTTCTTTCACCAAGTTTAGACATGAGACCTCTCAAAGTAAATTCTTTTGTACCAGCCATTTTTTTAAAATACTCTAACAGTACTAAATTTTCCTTATTATCCACAATCATATACATACTTTCATGCGGTATTTCATCCACGTAATGTTGCAATGTCTTTTCATCATAAACATCAACTACATACAACAATCTGTGCATGTTCAAAATTCTGTGAATAAAAGCAAAAAATATATTACCAGAATAAAGAGGAAATTCTTTATACTTATCTAACACTGGATAATAGTAATTACTTGCAATAATCTTCTTCTCTTTTAATTCATCACAAAATAATTTTATAAAAGAAAACCGATTAAAAGAATCTGAAAAATATTCCTGAACAACGAACTGCAAATCAAACAAACCTGCTTGATTATTGGTAACTTTATACTTAATTAATTTTTCCATATAATTTATTTATCATCAAAATTAACTAAATTACTATTATATGTATTATACGACGTAATTCCTTTAACAATACTAACAATTGGCACGAGTGGAATATGAACAGCCGACTCAAACCCACTAAGACCTAGATGCCAATAAGGTGAACCAGCTGCACTAGTTGGATGAAAACCTATATGAGCTCTGAGTCCACCACTTACTTTTTCAAGAATACTTAAGTCAGGTTTAGACCCGGCATTTACCTTTAAAAGAGTATTTTCTGTTTCAACCAATTTTATTTGTTTAGCAGGTAGCAATTTGGACACAACACTGGTAGCTTTAAAACCAGCGAAAACGTCAACAACATCATAACCAACATTTAAACTAGTATTTAACACAGAACCTTTTTCAGTTGTAGCATTAATAGCTTCATGAGCAGGATTGAAGGTGTAGTCCACGGCTTCTTCTTTCTCGTCAAAAATACTATTCCACATATTAACAACACCACCAGACAGTTGTGTGGTGCCTGCAACAATATTATTAGCACCCAACACACCCATACCCACGCCACCGGCCACGGCCAGAGGTGCACCTAGCCCGCCGGTCGCGACGGTACCACCTGTAGCTAAAGTAACACCACCAGCTACTTCCACAGCTCCAAACACAGTATTCAACCCACCCAATACAGTTTGTTTTGTTCCTTCCCACAACAAATCCCAATTTATCTCTCCACTCGGATCCGTATACTTCAATGGATTATTCTTTACATAAATATATTCATTGTAACCCAACACTCCATCGCCACGATGAATAATTGGATCTTTTGACAAGAATCTGCCAAGCAAAGGATTGTAATAGCGGGCGTTGTAATAATATAATTCTGATTCAGCATCAAATTCCTGACCAGTGTATAAATAATTACTGGTATTACTATCTTCTCCTAGTTCGCTGGCAATACTGCCAAATGGGTCATAGCTATACTGGTGCACAATTGCCCCAGTGTTGTTTGTAACCAGCACAGTGGAACCAAGAATATCTTGATTAAGATATTGCAAATTATTATTTTGATCTATTTCTGCAATTGAGCCTAGGCCATTTACCATTGTTTTTAGAATTGTTCCGGTGGCACTTACTTCATTCAAAACAGTTAAGCCATTATTAAGATAATAAGTATTATCGCCATTTACAGCTTTCTTCACACGGTTGCCAAAATCATCATAAACAAATGCCGAAACATTATTTGTTTGAT
Source organism: Candidatus Magasanikiibacteriota bacterium (assembly GCA_903837125.1). Lineage (GTDB taxonomy): Bacteria > Patescibacteriota > Patescibacteriia > Magasanikbacterales > UBA922 > CAILTG01. Next base: position 64,415 of record CAILTG010000021.1, read on the forward strand.
TTGGAATTTGATAAGTAATTGAATTTAATTTATTTTCCGAATTCCAATTATAATTTACAGTTTTGGTATTTTTACCAAGCAAACTATAATTTTCTTGGATAATATTGCCATTATTATCAGTGGCATAAGCAACATTCAATTTATTATTAAGAGACAATCCAAAAATTTCGTTGGTGTTGGCATTATAATTATAAGTAGTGGTGCCAAAGGCAGTATGGTAATTTGTTCTGTTACCCCAAGCATCATAATTATAAGCTAAATTTTGACCGGTTGCTAAATGATTATAATCAGCATTAGTAACTTGGCTTATTGAATCATAAGCATAATTAACAGTGGAAGAAGTTAATTGTCCATCAGTCAATTTAAGTTCCACCATTTGCGTTCTGTTTGATTCCTTATCATAAGTATAATCCTGTCTAAATAAAATATTAACGCCTAATTTTGTTTCTACACTCTTTGGCCTTTGCGATTCATCATAAGTATAAGTGGTAACTGTGCCATTGCCATAAGTAACAGTTAATGGTTTGCCAAATGAAGTGTAAGTATAAACTGCCAAATTATTGGAAGCATAAACTACATTATCAAGTAGCGCGCGATTATTATAATTATAATTTATTTTCTTATTCGCGGCATCGGTAATAGATTTTAATCCCGAGTCAACAAAATATTCTCTACCAACATTAAAAGTACCAGCCAAACCAATAATTGTTTTGGCTTCATTAGTGTTTCTATTCAAAACATCATAAGTATAAGCGGTAGTGCCGGACAAGTCACTTAAACTAAGCAAATTATTCCATTGATCATAACCATAATTTATTTCACCTTCTGGTAAAGTTTTTTTGGTTAACCTTTCCAATTTGTCATAAGTATAGGAAACAGAATTACTATTGGCATTTAACTCACTGATTTTGTTGCTATTTTCATCATAACCAAAAGTAAAGACTTTATTGCCGGGTTCAATTCGCTTGTTTACTCTGTTTAACTGATCATATTCATAACTGGTAATTTTGCCAGCAATATTTTCTGTTAGACGGTTACTGTTGGCATCGTAAGTATAATTAATCACTGTATTTTGTGAATTAGTTTCGCTCGTCAAACGGTTTAATTTATCATAAGCATAATTAGTCGTAAATCCACGTTTGTCTTTCAAGCTGATTTTATTATTCAACAAATCATAACCATAATCTTCATAATTGTTTAAAGAATCTATTACTTTAATTAAGCGATTCAAAGAATCATACTGAAATTGAGTAATCTTGCTCTGTGAATCGGTGACGGTTAATTTATTTCCAGCCTTATCATAAGTATAGTGAGTATTATTATTTGCCGGATCAAATTCATCTGTCAAACGATTAAAAGCGTCATAAGTATAAGTCCAAATTCTGCTCATTTGATCTGTCTTACTTAAAACGTTACCAACTCCATCATACGTTTGTGAACTAAAATTACCTAAAGCATCAGTAATTTTTGTTTGTCTGTTCAAATTATCATACAAATAATTTATTACATGAGTATTACTAGTGCCATTGGAATTTTGACGATCAATAGTTTTAACTAAATTACCATTGGCATCATAAAAATACAGAGTATATTTATCATTGGCATCAATCTTTTTAATTACGCGGTTAGCGCCATCATAAACATAAGAAACTGAAGTTCCCAAGCTATTGCGATTGCTGACACTCAAAAATCCTCGAGGGTTTAATTCCCCGGTTTTGTTGCCATTGGCGTCATAAAAATATTTGGTGTGGCCATTCAAAGCGTCATCAGCCTGAAGCAAATGATCCATTAAATCATAAGAATAAATTGTAACGTTGTTCTTGCCATCAACATCCTTAATTTTCCGATTAAAACCATCATACTCAAATTTATTGGCAAGATAATTTGAAGCGTCATAATATTTTCTGACTTCAATATTATTACCGCGCACATCATAAAAATAATCAGCCCGCGCTCCACCGGTGTTTGTTTCTTTTTTTACTTGTCCATTGTTGTAATATTCGTAAGTGATAGTTTTAACTGGGTCAGTCTTACTAATTATACGATTGGCAGAATCATAAACATATACAATTTCTCGATTTAGAGCATCCTGATCTTTTAATTTGTTCCCCACCCAATCATACTGAGATAAAATTGCACTACCAGATTTGGTGACTGACAACAGACTAGCATTAATATCTTTATCATAAACATAAACAGTTGTTCTACCCAATTCATCAGTAGCGCTCAGTTTGTGATCTTCTACATCATAAATAAATGTCTGATAAGTATTATCTGGATTAATAGCTTTTCTTAAATTTCCTTTAGTATCATATTCAAAATTATACGCGTTACCTTTGGGGTCAGTATACCTAACGCGGTTACCATAAACATCATAAAGATAATTCTTTGTTACGGTTTGTGTCGTGGCATCAGCTTGATTTACTATTAAGGATTCACTGGCAAGATAATTACCTGCTGCGTCATAAGTGTAATTAACAACTTGACCAGTCTTACTAGTGTATTTTTTCAATGTGCCGTTGGTATTATATTCACGACGTTCAATATTACTTGTTGGATCAGTAAGAGTAACAAGATTTCCATAACTGTCATAAGCATAATTAGTTACTTTTGTTTCAACTGGTACAGTTGGAGTACTCGCCAAACTTACTGTTTCTGTCTTTCTAGTCATTCGGTTGAATGTGTCTTCATACACAAAAGTATTTACTGTGTGATAAGTAGTGTCTGGTAAAGTTTCCTTACTTAAGCGACGCTTGGTATCATATTCATAACTAATAATATTATTATTACCGTCAGTGTAAGAAATTGGCATGCCCAAAGCACTATATGCCCACTTTTCAATGTTAGTTCCACGTTCTTGATAAATTTTTAATTCACCAGAGTTAAAACAAACCCGATCAGAATAAAAATTATTTAAATCACGATAATTTTTAACCAAAGTACAGTGAGTTGAACCTACAATACCAGCATCTGCGACTTGGTAATCCAAAGTATAAACTTTTCTTTTCGCACCAACAGCATCTACATTTGGATTGTATTCCCACTGTTCAGTAACCCGCCCATTACTATCAAAAGTGTTATACAAAATTGTACCACGAGGATCAGTATAGGTAAGCATTTTGCCATCGGCAGTATAAGTAAAATTTTTATCAATTGTCTCGGACACGCCATTATAAATCCGATTGCTCTGTACATGAACTAAATTACTATTTGCATCATATTCATAAGTAATTACAACTGGATTGGCAGAATTAACATTATCTTGTATACGAACAATCTTATCCCATTTAGCATCATCACTAGCTGAACCATAACTAAATGCAATAGAACGACCAGAAGCATCTGTGATAGTTGTTAAAAGTGGCATTGAACGAACACTAGTGTAAGTTAAAGCTGTCACATTACCATTAGTATCAACAATATTTTCCAAAACTCCCATATTTGCAGAAATAGCATTAACCGTGCCAGAAAATATATATTTAATTCCATCTAATTTCTGATAAACTAATCGACTATTTTCCCAATATAAATTATCAAATTCTCCAACTGGCGGAGTATAGGTTGCTCCACCATCAGTAGTGGTATACGTTGCTACTGAAGCCCCACCTAAATATATTTCAATGTTTTTAGAAATAGGATCTTGATAATAATACATATTATAAGAATGCGCCCAACCATTACCCATTCTATTATTGCGATCAAATAATCTAGAATTATAAGTTCTAGTAAAATTAATTGCTTCCCCTCTACCTGGCAATGAAAAATCAGTTTGCGTAAATTCAAAAGCACCAGTACGAATATTAACCGGATCAGCTGCAAAATTATAAGCTAATAAATCTGTTTTTTTACTCGTGTACGAGGCGTACTGTGCATCCTTGATTGGTTTGGCATCAACTGCTGTAATTTTCGTGCCAGCATAATATTCTTCAGAATCATAATAACTATCACTATCAAAATCTGGAGCTGGTGTAGAACCACCACCGCCACCACAAGTAGAATATCTTCTAATTTTAATATTATTTGAAGTATTAGAAATATTATTTGACTCATTAGATTCTGAAATATTATTACTTGGATCAAGAGTGATTGACACCTGATAATTTGCCTCATAAGGCATACTGCAATTGTCTTCAATATTTGCTGTCATTGTTTTGGTACCACTATACCCCGCAATTAAATTCCAACTAGACGGAGATTCATTCAACAAACCATATGTATTACCATTGCTAACATCTACTATCCCAGCACTATGAACCACACCATTGGAGGCAGTTGTTCCCAAATTTTCTATCGTATAACTATAAGCAATCTGATTACCACCATACAGGGTGCCAGCGCTAGTAATGGTGCCATTGCTAGGTTTGAGATCTGGCAAAGGATTGAGATCATAAACAACACGAGAAAACACTCCAGTATAGTCATCATTTTCAGCTAATAAAGTTGTAGCGTTGGAATCATACAACTCAAGATAAGTATCAACACTTCCGCTAACTTGAACAGTCTGAATAGTTACTACCGAACCAGAACGAGCAAAACTAATGCCATAGGCACCAACATCTGAAGTGTTTAAACCTCTGGCCTTAAAATAATAAACTTTAGAATTATAAGTAAATTTAAACCAATCTTGATCGCTAGTTGTTAATTGCAAACTATTGTTAGTATAAGTTGTTGCAGTGCCAATATTATAAGCCTGTGAATAAGTATTATTTGGTTCAAGCGGATCAACTACAACGGCCGAAACTGTAATAGCTACAGAACCAGTATTATTATTTTCATATTGTTCTGTAATAGACCCTGGATAATCAGCAATAAAGCAAATATAGCGTGTTCCAGCGGTAGCATTGGTCGGTATAGTCAAAGAACCAGTATCTTGTGCTCCGGTTGCACCGGCAGCCAATGTTTCAACAGAATCAGTATCCAATCGTGTGTCACTAGTATCACAAGTGCTATCGGTAGAATAATAATAACCCATAGCTGAAGAACCGGCACTACCTGTACCGGAATTTTTGACTGTTACATAGCCAGAAATAGTTTCCCCAGGTGTGACTGTAGTTTTACTTAAACTTTTTGAATTGATTATAAGGTCTGGTAATTGAACCGCTGCTGTATAAGTAATTTGAATATATGGGCTAGAATCAGTGGTATATTCTTTGGACATGAAGACAAAAAGTCTGTCTGACCAAGAAGTCGGAGGAGTAGTACCCGAAGACCAAGCATCGGCATTCTCAACAATTAAAGCATAATAACCAGTCGGATTGTTATACCAATTTTTTACAGTATTCGTTATATACCAAGCGTACCAAGTTGATGCTGGTGTCATTGTAACAGTGGCTGCAGAATCATTGGCGGAAATATTACCTCTAATATTAGTATAACTATAAGTATTGGATAAACCAGACGGAATACTGGCAGGGTTCATAGGCGACAACAACTGTTTAGCTTTTATAGAAGCACTAGCAGCAGTTCCAGAACCATTCAAGTTGTAATACATATGAAGCATAGCTTCATCTACTGTGCCCAAAGAAGTCAATTGAGGTAAATCAAAATACAACAATGCATGCCTTGTGTACCTACTAGTTCCACTATTATATCTGCCAAAAAAAATTCTTTGGTTATTAGCTGAATTAGAATCACAATTGCCTGCTGAATTACAGATATAGCCATCACTCTGACTTACTCCATTTAGTACTCTAAAATAAAAATTCTTAAGTGTACAAGTCATGTTGTTAGCAACCACCTCACTACAACCTTTATAAACAGGATCAATAGTTACCGGATAAACACGCTCTTTATTCAAAAGATATTTTCCTTCCATCTGAATACCAACTTTAAAAATTCGAGTTTTTCTATCAAATTTTACCAATTGTTTTGGTATGTACAAATTTGGATTTTCTATAAATTCTGAAGCACGACCACTAGCATCAAAAGCAATTGGCACACTAATATCAATACGATTGCCTTTATTATCTTTGATATATAACCCTTTTTGAGTGATATCTCTGTCGCCAACAATAGCAGTACCATCGGCAATATAGGCAGTATCATCTACGCCAAGCTGTATTTCTTCCCAAAAAATTAAATTTTCTTTCGCAGTAATATTTGTCGGCTTTTCTTTAATAATAATATTCTTCTGTCTAGTCTGTTCACGGTCAAAAAATTGTATATCTATCCCCTTGTAAACATCCTTCAAAAGAGAAACATTTTGATCATTTTCTATTTTTTGTTCAAGTTTTACTTGAGCAGGCTTTTCACTTATCCGATTACCATAATCCAATGAACCAGCAGAAATTGCTATACTATTATTTCTTTCAAAAAAATCTAAAGTATTATAACTATAACCAGACTTAACAGCATTACTTATTCTTGAATTCACCCTTTCATTAAACAAATTCCACCCCTTTGGTCTTAACTTTAAACTACCATCTGCAGTTTTTTCCACTTGCCTAGGATTTGCATAAATTCTCATTACCTTTTTCCCATTAGCCAATTCCACCTCATCTTTAAATTGATCAACCACTTTAAACGCCGAATCCGGCACTGTTGTCTCATCAACAGTCCTAGATGGTGTTTCTCCAATTGCCTTTATTGGCACTGTTTCGGCTTTAACCAAGAAAGGCAAAACCAAGGCGATTAATGCCAATAAGATAACCCGCATTAATTTTACTTTTAGCATACTTCTCATATATAAAAAAACCGCACAATAGTGCGGTAAATTAGTAATAAATAATAATTGAAAAAATTGGCTTATTAAACGATTTAATGAATTGTATTTCTGAAAAAATACCCATACAAGTTTAACCTAATAAACTTAACTTGAATTAAGTTAACCACTAGTAGTGTTTTTTGTCAAAGACCGGCTGTTAATAACCTGTGACTTCATTATTTTCTATTTCTTAATCCACCGGGATCACATATTTCCTCAGCACAAACTTATCCGGCATTCTTTCCACATATATACTAATTTGTTCAAACATAATCGGCGTGATTCCAATATCTATATTATTCTCAAAACAATAACTTTGGCAAGCTTTAAAAAACTTCTTCATTTTTTCTTCATCCACAGCTCGTTCGGCACTGCCCTCGCCATAACTTCTGGTTTTTACTTCTATAAACGATAATTTTTTTAATTTATCATAATTATCATAATGGCTGGCAATAATATCCACCTCACCTTGAGGTATAGAATAATTACGCTTAACAATTTCATAACCAGCTTTAATTAAAAAAAGTGAGGCCTGCTCCTCACCCCACTGTCCCAATTTTTGCTTAGCGGTCTGCATAAATTACAAATTTGAAATTTTCAATTTGAAATTTAAAAACAATTTATAATTTTAAATTAAAAATTATTACTAATCGTGTTTATAAAACACCATTCCCCTAAGATAATTGCCAACTGCAAAATCTTCTTGTAAAACCAAACCATGAGTAGTAATCCACAATTTAGTTTGTTCAAAATTTACTAAATTTTCTGCTGCTGGAGCAAATGGTAAATTACTACCAGCCCAATCCACTATGAGCAATCTAGATTTACTTTTTAACAATCTTAAAACTTCCTGTAAAAAAGAACCATTATCTTTTACCTGATTTAAAACGTTTATGACAAAAGCAACATCCAAAGTATGAGCAGGAATGGCGGTATAACCAACCCGTTCTAAATCCGCCCAAACTGTTTGCACATTTATTAAGTTGGAATCTTGTGCCCGCTTTTTAATCATTTGAAGCACATCTTTCAAAACATCCACCGCATAAATAACTCCTCGTTCACCAACAATTGCCGAAGCAGTGAAAACAACATGGCCAGTGCGGCCGCAACCCAAATCAGCAGTATGCATTCCTTCACGCAATTGCACTTTTTCAAATAACAGAGAGGGATCAATTAATTTATTGCCAGAGTGATACATAACATTGAGACAATATATATTGTATGCTGTTAATTATTTATTAAGACCAAACAATCTACCAAAAGTATTTAAAATTACTGTACCCAACATGCCTGTCATACCCATCATTGAGAGCACAATAAAAATAATCCCAATTAATTTGTACATCAACCGCGAACCACCCGAAGTACCTAAATGTTGTTCAGCCCAATCAATAGCACCAAAATTCTGCAAAAACCACTCAGTTTTAATTACCAAGACTACCCCCAACAAAATTACTAAAACACCAAAAAAATACATCATAAAATTGCTAATTTTTTACACAAATAAACACTAATAGCTACATTATACACAATTTAACCTAACCACTCAACCACCTGACTACCATATCACACAAAAGACACCCTAGAAGGGCGTCTTTAATAATTTCTAATCTAAACTCTCCAATAATTTATTTCTCTTTATGAAAAATTGCATCTTTAATTAGGGGTACTGCTAAATCGAGCGTATCATAAAACTCTGGCGGCTGTTTTGCCAACCTTGGATTAATAATCGGCTGGCCAGTAGAAGCATCTTTTCCAATTGATAAATCATAAAGAGCCAAACTTACAAACATATCAAAACCCTTCTCAGTTAAATTACCACTCTGATATTGTGCTAAGAAGTGAGCTAAATCATAAAATGCATCAGCTTCACCAGGTAAATAATTTTCCAAACTTTCCAACTTTTCCCTTGCGCTAGGAACTTTTCCCTCTACTTTTCCATCCTTTGGGGCATCCGCCCCAGAAGAAGCCACACCATTATCTACACCTGCAACAACAGGTGGACGACCATCTGAAAAATCTCCCATATCTATATAATTAAGTAAATAAATTACTCATTACCGACAATATTATAGCACATTTTTACTATTTTGTCAATATCGTTTTTTGACTAATTTAAGCCAAAGATGCACTTTCGTACGTCTCAACTTTATAAACTTTATGAACTCTAAAAACTCTAATACACTTCCAAATACCGTTCCCTCTCCCATTCGCTAACATGAATTCTAAAATCGTCCCATTCTTTCATCTTGATATCATAATAACGCTTAAATATTTCTTCACCCAAAACAGCTTTAATTAAATCATCTTTGGCCAAGGCACGAAGAGCGCCATATAAATCACGTGGCACCGTATCAATACCGCGATTAATAATTTCTTCTGGCGTCATTTCGTAAGTGGATTCTTCAACTGGTGCTGGAGCCTTAAGACCTTTTTTAATACCATCTAACCCAGCAGCCAACATTACGGCATAAGCCAAATAAGGATTGCAAGTTGGATCTGGGCAGCGTAATTCACAACGAGTAGAACTAGGTTTTTCTGGATTAACTCTAGGAATTCTAATTAAAGCCGAACGATTGGTTTGTCCCCAAGAAATATACACTGGCGCTTCATAACCCACCACCAAACGCTTATATGAATTTACTGTAGGATTGGTGATAGCATTCATGGCTTTAATATGTGCCAATTGTCCAGCAATAAATTGCAAAGCAATATCTGATAAATTATATTTATTCTCGGCTGAGAAAAAAGCGTTTTTGCCGTTTTGAAACAAGCTCTGATTAGTATGCATGCCAGAACCGTTAATTCCAAAAAATGGCTTAGCCATAAAAGTAGTATGCAAACCCATTTTTTGGGCCACCATTTTTAAAGCATATTTAAAAGTCATGGTATTATCAGCGGTTTTAATCGGTTCATCATATTTAAAATTAATTTCATGCTGGCCATCAGCCACTTCATGATGGAGTGCTTCCACATCCATGCCAAAACCCTGAAGAGCCAAGCTCATGGCGTTGCGCACTGCTGAGGCGCCATCAATGGTCTGATCAAAATATCCTGCTTTATCATGTGGTAATTTAGCCAAGGTGCCATCCTCATTTCTTTTTAACAAAAAGAACTCTAATTCCGGCGCCACAAAATAATCAAGACCTAATTTTTTAGCTTCCATCACTTGGCGTTTCAAAATATAACGTGGATCACCCACAAATGGCTCTCCATCTGGCATAAAAACATCACAAACAATTCTGGCCTCGGCATAACCATTATTTTTAGTCCAAGGAATAACTTTAAATGTTTGTAAATCCGGACGGAGCAACATGTCTGATTCAGAAATTCTCGCAAAACCTTCAATTGATGAACCATCAAACCACTTACCATGTTCTATTACTTCCCCCAATTGATGCACTGGAATAGTTACGGCTTTTAAAATTCCCAAAAGATCAGAAAACTGCAGGTGTACAAACTTCACCCGATGTTTGATTATTTCCTCCTTGATTTGTTCAATTTGCATATGATTTAAATTAAAATTAATCTGCTGCCAGGGAAGGAATCGAACCCTCACTAACCTCGTTAACAGCGAGGCGTTTTACCATTAAACTACCTGGCAATAAAAAAAGATAAACCCGCCAGTGAGGCGGGTTTAGTTGTTTATGTAGATAAGCAAACTAGGCCCGTCTCTTGGGTTTATTATTATTATTGTTATTATTGTTCTGAATATATAATTTCATAACATATTTACTTTAGCACAGTAAAATAATACTGGCAAATTGGTTATCCCCAGGGTATGATTCCAACCTAGTTAACCTAGCCAACTTTAACAACTCAGCTTCATTGACCAATTTTCATAATTTTTATATACTTGAGACATTAAAATATTCTATGAAAAAAATACTTCTAATAATTTTGGTAATCATTATTGCCGTGGCAATTTACCTAAATCGCGCTTATGCACATATTTATAATATGATTGGCGAAAAAAATCTTCTGGCTCCCACAGAAAAAAACTACACAGTTGGTGATAAGAATGCCAAAAATAAAATAAAAATTGTCTTTTTAGGCGATAGTTTAACTGCAGGGGTTGGTGCAAGTTCATTTCAAAACACCTACCCCTATTTAGTTGCTGAAAAAATTTCGCAAATTGAAAAAGTACCAGTAGAAGTAATAAATCTAGGTACACCAGGAGCAAAAACAATTGACGTTTTAAACAACCAAATAAAAATTGCCAACGAATTTCAACCAAATAAAATTTATGTTTTCATTGGCATTAACGACATGCATAATCGAATTTCAATAAACAAAATGAAAAACAACCTAGAAAAAATTATTACCAGCTTAAATTTAGACAAAAAAAATATATATTTAATCAACATACCTTATCTAGGGTCGTTTCTACCACCTTACAAAATATATTTTGACTGGCAAACAAAAAAATATAATCAAATGTTTAGTGATCTTAAAAATACTGGAGTAAATTTTGTTGATCTTTTTTCCAGAACTAAAAACAATTTTTACAATGACCCTACACTTTACAGTACAGACCTCTTTCATCCGAATGATAATGGTTATGGATTCTTGGCCAATATAATAGGATTCTTATCTTTATGATTGTTCAACTCACCAACTATCAAACTCAAAACCTTATTTTCTTTATTCTGCTAGCACTGGCAGTAATTTTAACGACCCGCCGTAAAACAGATAACACTGCTATGTCTATTGCCACTACCAACGAACTAAAAGGCTTGGCAATTTTGGCCATTATTTTTTCTCATGTTGGTTATTTTCTTACAACCAATAATCAATTTCTCTTCCCTCTTTCCACCTGGAGCGGAGTCGGCGTTAATTTATTCTTTTTCTTATCGGCCTTTGGTCTAACCATGTCGGCCCTCCGCGTAAAAGCATCTGAGGATGCTCACGCGGCAAGAAAAAAAGATTTATCAATTGGCAAATTCTACTTAAAAAGATTAAGTCGAGTAATAATTCCAGTTTGGATTTTTTTAATAATTTTTTTGTTACTTGATAAATTCGCCCTAGACTTAACTTATCCACTGGCAACTACTATCAAAAACTTTTTCGGCTTTTTCCCGCGAGCAAATTTATATCTGGATATTAATTCCCCTCTCTGGTTTATCACCCCGCTGATTTTTTATTATCTACTTTTCCCGATTTTATTCAGAAAAAAAATTCCTGAACTCACTGCCCTGGCTCTCTACATAATTTCCTATTATTTAGTAACCTATTTTGTACCACTAAGCGTGGACGCAGGAGTAAAAGGATTTTGGCAAATTCATTATCTAGCCTTTCCACTGGGTATTTTGTTTGCCTCGCTCTTAACTCGCCTTAAAAACTATCAACCTCTCATAAATATAAAAAATAAAATAGTTAACAAAAAACCTCTAACCATAATTCTTAATTATTTATTCTTAATTCTTTTAATCCTCGCTTGGCTTTATTTCTTTAAAAACTCAGGTGTTGGTGAAGCAAAAAACACTGAACAATTCTATAGCCTAGTCGCCATGTTCATCACCATTTTTATTTTTATTTTAAAACCTATTAAAAATCAATTCTTAAATTGGCTGGGAATTTTTTCTTTTGAAATTTATCTACTGCATTGGCCGCTCATGTACCGTTATGATTTTATTTTCCGTTTTCTCCCTGCTGGAATCGCAATGTTTCTTTATTTGTTATTATTTATTGGAATTGGCTGGGGAATAAAAAATTATTTACCCAAACTAAATTTATCTAAAATATGGAAAAAATCAGGGCCACCTGCGCTATAATAACTAATGAACAAAATCAAATTCTTCTTATTAAACGAGGCAGAGAACCTTTTTTAGGACATTGGGCTCTAATAAGCGGAATAGGTGCAACAAAAAAAGGGCTTCCACCAGAAAAAGCAGTTATTGACGAAGTTAAATGTGACTTACAAACTTTATTTTTTGAGCACAAGCTACTTTTTACCTTACCAGTACTTAATGACAACTTTGTGAATGAAGTTAGTGTTTTCATTGGCAAAGTAGCCGAATCAAAAATTATAATGCATCCGCCTTTTTCTTTGGAATATAAATGGTTTTCTCCAAACGAAATACGAAACATGGCACCGTTGGCCTTTAGTCATAATAAAATAATTGAAAAATTTCTAAAACAAATAATTTAAAGTATTTATTTAAAACAAAATCCCCCGCTTTCACGAGGGATTTTATTATCCGTAAATCAGGATATCTGTATATCCGTAAATTATCTTTTATATCGTCCCAAATTCATACAATGATCAATTCCACAATCATCGGTTCCATTTAAAACCGTTGGACTAATTTTGTTACCAACTAATATTGAAGCCACTTCAACCATTGGCGCCTCTACTTGCCACACATCAAATTCCGAACTCATCACAAACGGGCGAGTATCGGTAAATCTATATCCTTGCGGTTGAGCAGAATAAGCTGGATAAAAAGCATTAAGAGAAGGCTGATAATATGGTGCTCCACCAGGACCATTAATCGCACCATAAGAAGGGATACCAGGCATTGGAGCTTTCACGCCATTGGCATTTCCCAAACGCATGAAGGCCAATGAATCTAGATGTAATGGTTCTTCTGGACGACGTGATCCCAGACCAGTTACATAAACTACACCGTCAGGATTGCCACCCAAAGTATAATCCATCGATAAACTGAGTGCATTAATTTCTGCTTGAGTTTGGATACCAGTCATTTGCATGTAAGAAATCACCGGATCAAGATACTTGGAGACAGCCGAAGCTCCTCCCCAGTCTAACGGGTATGTTTGTGGTCGAGCATTGCGGTGTGCATGATTATTTTGTATTTGATTTAACAAATTAATAACTTGAGCTGACATTTTGTTAGTCATCAATTGTTTAATAGTAGCATTCGCTCCGGACATGGTGTAATAAGAGACAAAATAATCTGGAGAAAAATAATTTCCTCCAATATATTCCGGTTGTGTAACCAAAGCCCAGGCCGCATATTCAAAAGGAGTAGTCCAAGCATTATTCCCAAAAGCCGCTTTAGAGGTAGCATCAATCTGACTCCACATGGTATCAAATTTATTTTTGTATTGAATATCATTGGTTAATTTATATAATTCACTCGCGCCATAAAGCATATTGACCGCAACCGAAGAATCAAAATTGACATTAGCATAATTATAGGCTTTTATTGCTCTGTTTTTTAAGTCACTGGCCAGAGTCGCATTATATGGCGCTACCAGTCTTGAACTTTCCGCAAAAATTCCTGCCACTCGCGCCGACACTTTGGCGTCTTTGCCCATTGTCCACCAAGTTAATTGATCCTGATTGGCCAAATAATAACCATGAGGTTGTGAATCTGATTGCACGCCCATGCGTACTCCCCCATCCGACAAATCCTGCAACGCTTCCCAGCCTTTTACCCCCCACAAAGCTTGATCCAACAAATCAGGAATACCATTACCGCTTTCCGGAATATTTAATTGACTATCAGTATATTTACTCGGGTTCAAATCATAAGCTCTAAGTAATGATTCTGCCACGGCTGTATGCATTGGTCGTTGATCAAAATCACCTGCGTCATGAAAACCGCCAATAATTTTTTGTGGATTAACTTTTGGAGTACTGGCATCATAAGTGGCATTGGCATCAGTTAAATTACCGGTGTAAATATCTCCAGCATGATCTTGCGGACGACTCCAGGCTGTATAGACAGTTTGCAAATCTCCACCCCAGCGTTCAAAAAATAAACCACGATTCAAAACATAAAAACTTCGAAAAGCCGATTGATTACTAACTTGTGTTTGCCAAGAAACGCCCACACCAGGAATTCTAATTCTATAAAGATTCGTTTCACTGGCAGGAACAGTTGCCAAATTTATTTGATTCACTTGCACACCAGCCACATCGGGATCGGTAATTACACAAGTTGCACAATTAGCTCTAGGTGTAATTGCTAAATTATCTGTAGCAATTTTACGCGGCGAAATTTGATCTGTTGATTCTGTTAAAACTTGTGAACTGGCGGGAAAATTAGTTAGACTCAAAGCTCCGCCATCACCCAACCAACCAGAAATATAAGCATAACGCTCTGTCGCCTGTGGGTTATAACCCACTTGATTAAGCTGTACTACCGGAGTTTCTAAATATTTATCACTAAATGGCAAAGTAAAAGAAATTCCATTGGGACCGGTAATTTTTAAAATATCGCGAGAGCCAATATTAGCCCCAAGTACCAAATATATCCGATGATCAATAGCCGTAACCTTATCGGTTTGAATTTGAAAAAAATCAGCATAAGTCCCATCACTATCAGTAACTTTTCCTAATTCTTGATAATCGTTTGCACTTACTGGCACACTATGGCGATATTTTGCTATAACAGGAATGGCTGTGCCGTTAGCCCTAGTAACCGTCCAAATTCCGGATTGAAGTGCAGCACCAATATTTTTTGGTAAATCATAAGTATCTTTACCGCTAGTATCTTTGCCAATCCAGCCTGTGCCATCGGCCACCACCACTTGTAAAATATTTGGTGCATAGCCATGCACTTCTCGGACTGAAGTATCAAGTTTAGCTCGAGGACCACCTAAAGTTTTGGCGTGCAAATAACTATTAACATTTCCACTCTGGGCTACCATTTCCACACGAATAAATTCATCGGCCGCTGGTGCCAAATTATTCAAAGTATAAGAATTTCCAGAAGTTACCGAACCAACTAAAATTTCTCCTGGCATAGCAACACCTGAACTTACTGAATCTTTCGGTTCAGAAGCAAGATAAATATTTACTTTGGAAGTATTAGCCGCTGGATTCCAATTGATTGAAATTTTACTGGATGTCTGATTGTAAATAGCAGCGGTTCCAGAATTTGTCGGCGTTGAAGTTGGAGTAGATGTTGGAGTTGAGGTAGGTGTTGGAGTGGAAGTCGGGGTTGGGGTGGAAGTTGAATTAGTTACACCAGTTAAACTAAAATTAGAAAAAGTTAAATCAGCAGTAAATTTACCTTTAAGATAAATACTAAAAACTAAATCCTGAGTATTTTTTGGATTAAATTTACTGTTATTAAAAACAGACAAAGGAGTTTTTATAGTTTTTTCAACCGCGTTTAAAATAACTGGAAAATATAAATAATTGGAACGACCAGTCCAAGTAGAATCGTAAAATTGCAAAACCACCTGGGTAGAAGTGACCACATTGGCTGAGGTAAATTTTACCACCGCCTGAAGATTAGTATACTGGGTTAGATCAAGAGGATTATTAAAATGCAGGCGAAGTTGAGCATTATTGTAACCATCAAAATGATATATTCCAGAATTGCCACTTACCTGAAAACTAGTACTGGTACCAGCCACCACTGAAAAATTTCCTGGGTTAAGTAAATTATAGGAAGTATCAGCTGCCCGAGAAATTAGCACACTTTGAAATATAAATACTAAAAATGAACACAAAAGGGAGAATACTAACACTGTTCCCCCACTTATCTTTTTTGATTCTTTCATAAATTTTTGCAATAAAAAATAGTTGTCTATACAACAACTATTTCACATTTAAACACGATTGTCAAGTGGCCCTTAATACACTATTTACACTTTTGAAAATTGCCAATTTCACCGTATTCCCACCAATTTTCTCACTTGTTCCATAGTTTTAGCAGCTACAGGTTTAGCTTTTTCTTTGCCTGTAGCCATAATATCAATTAAATTATCAAAGCCCTCATTTAGCAATTCATTCCGACGTTTGCGAAAATTAGCAAAATACTCTGAAATAGACTTGGCTAAATCTGCTTTTAAATCTCCATAACGTATTGATCCATCTTTTTCAGCTGTGACAAATTTTTTATAAGTTTCTTCTTTTCCAAAATGTTTAAGTAACATTAATAAATTAGCCACCCCCATTGCCTTAACGCCACCTGTTGTAGCCGTAACTGCTGCCCTCAATTTTTTCTCAATTATTTCCGGTTCATCAGCCAAATCCAACACATGACCTTGACCATAGCTCTTGCTCATTTTCTTTTCTGGTTCTAACAAACTCATTACTTTAGGCACATTAGTCAACAAAGCCTTTGGTTCTTCAAAATAATCACCATACTTATTATTAAACCAACGAGTCACATCACGTGTTAATTCTACATGCTGAATTTGATCTTGACCAACTGGCACCACATTTCCATGATACAAAAGTATATCCGCTGCTTGCAAAACCGGGTAAGTAAACAAACCAGCATTAATATTTTTTGCTTGGTGTGTTGCTTTATCCTTATACTGAGTCATACGTTCTAATTCGGTAATTGGTGTGACACAATTAAAAATCCAAGCCAAATCTGTATGTGAAGTTATGTCGGACTGGATAAAAAAAGTAGTCTTTTTGGGATCAATACCACAAGCCAAAAGTTCAGCCGCGGTCTTTAAAATCTGGTGACGACGATCTGCAGCTTTCATCTCACTAGTTAATGAATGAAGGTCAGCAATAAAAATATACATTTCATATTTACCAGAATTTTGTAATTCTACCCAATTTTTGACCGCACCTAAATAATTTCCCACATGTAAATTACCTGTAGGTTGAACTCCTGAAACAATAATTGGTTTAATCATGGATTTTGTTTGGGTTTTTACAGACTTTTTGAATAAAGACATAAAATAATCTTAGATTTAAGATAATTCAATTTTACCTAATTCAGCCTTAAAAAACAAGCCCCTGACAAAGGTTCACCACATTAACTTACTTATTGCAAAACGGAAAAAGCAAAACTTTTATTTTTAACTTGATAACAATGTTTGGTAGTTTTTCTGGGCAATAATTTATTTTTTTTCACAATTAATTCAACCAATCCCCTAATAATAAAATCTGGCAGATTTTTATGCCTCAATTCAACTTTAATATTTTTATAATCAACTAGCTGGGCTGGAATTTTTTTAAAACCCATTCTTTTCATTGCTTCCACTCGATGGTGCCCATCCAAAATAATTTTAGCATTTTTTTCCACCACAATCGGTTTAATAAATTTCCCTTTCTTTTTAATCATTTTCATCAATTGCAAAACTCTAGATTCCAAAATATGTTCATGAAATTTAAGTTTATTAATATCAATAATTACAATTTTCATAACCAATTAATTTATCTTTCCACTCAAATAATCTTCGTATCCTTTCAAATCCAAAAATCCATGGCCAGATAAATTAAATAAGATTGTTTTAGATTTTCCACTCTCTTTACATTTCAAAGCTTCAACCACTACCGCTTTAATAGCATGTGCAGATTCTGGCGCTGGGATAATTCCTTCTACTCGCGCAAAATCCACCCCAACCTTAAATACTTCAGTCTGCTCATAGGCAACAGCTTTCATTAAACCCTCATGATAAATAAAAGAAACTAATGGTGCCATGCCATGATAACGCAAACCTCCAGCATGAATTGGACTCGGCATAAAATCTGCACCTAAAGTATACATTTTCAAAAGTGGAGTCATTTGTGCTGTATCGCCAAAATCATATTTATATTCACCTTTAGTTAGAGAAGGACAAGAGGTTGGTTCCACGCCAATAAATTCTAAATCTTTTTTCTGGCCAGACAACTTATCTACTAAAAATGGGAAAGCAATACCCGCAAAATTACTACCGCCACCACAACAACCGATAATTATATCTGGATAATCACCAGCAATTTCCAGCTGTTTTTTAGCTTCCAAACCAATAATTGTCTGATGGAGCAATACATGATTCAAAACCGATCCCAATGCATACTTAGCAGTGCCACCAGATTTTATTACACCCTCCAAAGCTTCAGAAATAGCAATGCCCAAACTCCCAGAGGAATCAGGATGTTCAGTTAAAACTTTTCTACCAAAATCTGTTTCCGCCGACGGACTGGCATGCACTTTAGCTCCAAACATATTCATAATGACTTTGCGGTATGGCTTGCTTTCATAAGAAGTCTTTACCATAAATACTTCACACTCTAAACCAAAATGGTTACAAGCAATTGCCAACGCAGAACCCCACTGCCCTGCACCTGTCTCAGTATAAATTTTTTTAACGCCAGCTTGTTTATTATAATAGGCCTGAGTAAGAGCCGTATTTAATTTATGACTGCCAGTGGCGTTTCCACCCTCATATTTATAATAAATTTTAGCTGGTGTGCCCAAAAATTTTTCTAAATTATAAGCCCGATATAAGGGTGAAGGCCGATACTGTTTATATAATTCATAAACTTCATCCGGTACTGGAATAAATTCATCCAAACTCACTTCTTGTTTGATTAATTCCATAGGAAAAATTGGCGCTAAGTCTTCTGGCCCAGCTGGCTGTTTAGTCCCAGGATGTAATGGTGGATCTGGAAGTTTACCTAAATATTTTTGCAGATAATACATTATATTTAAATAATTCTTAGGAATGTCTTTTTCTGGTAAATTAATTTTGTAGTTGTTCATATATTAATTATATAAATAAAACCGCTCTATCGAGCAGTTCTTAAACAAAAAAAATTAAAACTGCTCAACTTCACCAAGAACAATTCCGCCAATTTGATTGTCTGATTTGTTTATATTTCATATTATCTTTTAATCATTCCCTCAACTTTTGCCTTTTTAACTTTTAATTCCGCCGCCCCACGCGTAACCGTCGCAATCCCCACACCCAATACTTTAGCCACTTTTCTCTGAGTTTGCCCTTTCAACAATTTTTTTAAAATTTGCAATCTTATTGATATTTCTTCAAATTCATCCGCTGTTAATAACACATCCAAAAAATCTCGCATACTCTTATCAGTTTGAATCTCAGCTAAATTATGCACTAGATCATGTTTAAAATTATTTGATTTATTTAGCATACTTAAAAACTTTATTAACTTTTTTCTGTACTTCTGTACTAGTACATTGATATACTACCAAAATAAATATAAGGCGTCAACTGTGGGCTGTGGATAAATACAAAGGACGCGCCATGGCGCGTCCCTAC
Source organism: Candidatus Magasanikiibacteriota bacterium (assembly GCA_903837125.1). GTDB lineage: Bacteria > Patescibacteriota > Patescibacteriia > Magasanikbacterales > UBA922 > CAILTG01. Next base: position 84,057 of record CAILTG010000021.1, read on the forward strand.
TTTTTAACTTCATGATCTGTTACACTTCAATCACCACTGGCAACACCATAGGCCTCTTTTCTGTTTTACTATAAAGAAACTGCCCAACTTTATCACGCAGATCATTTCTAATCATATTTGTATCAGCCCAATTTTGTGGGTTAGAACTTTCCACAATAATTCTTACTTTCTTACGCAAATCTTCAATCAATTTTTTATTATCTTTTAGAAAAACAAATCAACGGGAAATAATATCTGGATTTTGCACTAACCGACCATCATCTTTTTTTACAGTGACAATCACTACCACCATACCGTCTTCGGCCAAAACCTGGCGATCGCGCAAGACCACATGCTGGGTGTCCGACACACCCAAACCATCTACAAACACATAATCAGTAGGAACTTTTTGCGGTAAAACTTTAATCGCATTTTTATTTACGGTAATTACCGAACCGTTATCCGGCACAAAAATTTTATCAGCTGGAAATCCTTCTTTAATTGCCAACTTGGCTGCTTCTTTCAAATAAAAATGATTGGCATAAACCGGAATAAAATAACTCGGCTTAATTTGACGCAACATTTCTTTAATATCTTCCTTCGTGGCATGGCCAGACACATGTACATCCATAATTTCGCCATGAATAACATTATCACACTGACGATAAATATTATCCTTAAGCCGTTGAATACTGCGTTCATTGCCGGGGATAATTGATGAAGAAAAAATTACGGTATCCGTCTTACGCAATTTAATCTGTCGATGTTCACCACTAACAATGCGCCCCAATACCGCATTTTCCTCGCCTTGAGCGCCAGTACAAATTACTACCACTTCTTGATCATGATAATCATCAATTTTTTTCACATCAATTAGCACACCCTTTTTTATTTTTACATAACCAAACTGCTGAGCAATTTCTATATTCATTTTCATGCTATAACCATCGAGCGCCACTTTCTTTCCTAACTCTTGAGCTGCTTCAATTACCCATTTAATACGCTCAATTTGTGAAGAAAAAGTGCCAATAATCACCCGGCCAGCGGCCGTAGACAAAATTTCACGCAAATTTTTATACATTTCTTCATAAGAACCAGAACGGCGATCATTTAAAGAACCTAAACTTTCAAGCATCAGTACCGTGGGCCTATTTAAATTTTGTAAATGTGTATAATCAAGCGTGGGCTTACCAAACTGGTCACGTTCCATAGTCCAATCACCAGGATGAATTACTGTGGCAACAGGAGTTTCAATTATCACACCTACAGCATCCATAATAGAATGCTCTACTTGAAAAAATTTAATAGTAAATTTACCCAATTGAATTATGTCATTAACATCTTTAACCAAAATATTTTTTAATTTATTGGCAGAATTCTTTTTATAATCCTCTTGTTTATGCTTGATTAAGGCTAAAGTTAAATTACGACCGACAATTGTAGGATTGCCTAATTTTTCAAGTAAAATTGGCGCCGCTCCAATGTGGTCAAGATGACCATGAGAAAAAATTACTCCACGAATATTTTTTTCTTTGCCCTGAAGATAACGGGTATTCGGAATAATATAATCAATACCGGGCATATCTTCTTCTGGAAACTGCAACCCCATATCCAAAATCACGATATCGTTCTGATATTCAAACACCGTCATATTACGCCCCACTTCTTCACAACCGCCCAAGGGAATAATACGCAAAACATCTTCCAGCGACTGACTAGGTATTGGTTGCGGATTGTTAGTATGAACACCTGTAGAAAAACGACGACGTTGACGGTTAAAATGAGGAGGCTGATTACGATTTGGACTGCTAGGAAATTTAGGCTGATTGGGGATAAAATTATTATCCGTTCGCCCTAAAACAGCGTTATTGACTTCCCGCGTTAAACCAAAAGATTTATTTATCATAAAAATATTAAATGATTGAATGATTAAAAGATTAAATAATTAAAAATGAAATTTTCTCAATTTCAATTCCCCTTTAAAAGAAGAGAGGATAACTTGTGCCGATGGTGGGACTTGAACCCACAAACCTTGCGGCGTACGCACCTGAAGCGTATGTGTTTGCCAATTTCACCACATCGGCTGATCTTTCGATCAAAAGTTTACTTCCACTGCCATTTAGTATTCATATACCAATCCACCACATCAGCAAAACGATCGGCTGGTTCAGAAATTTTGTTTACTTTCATTCCTTTTATTACATCAGAAGTAGCATAGGTATAAGTCGGCATATATAAGAAAATAGCTGGATTACTGGCAATTATTATATTTTGAAAATCACTATATAATTTAGCAACTTGATCCGGGTCGGTAGTTGCTCGGGCTTTTTCTAACAAGCTATCAACGTTCCGATCAACAAAACGAGCTAAATTTAAACCTGGATAATTAATTTGACTGGAATGCCAAAATGGATATGGATCTGGATCACTACCAACTATTTCACCATACAATAAAATATCATAATTACGATTTTTAAAAACATCCGCCATTTCCCTTTGACCCACAAAAGTTAAAATTGTTTTTACACCCACTTCTTGCCAAAAGCCGGCCACCAATTGCGCTGTCTGTTTATATTGATCATTATCTACAGTTACAATATTCAATTCCAAAACATTACCATTTTTATCCTGACGATAAAATGTTTGGGAAGGATTTAACTCTTTATCTAAAACACTCTCAATCGCTTTTTTCTGTTCATCAGTTAGATTATCTAAAGTAATATTTTTATTATTTTGTTTATCAGTACTGGTAGTTGTTTGCAACGTTTGTTTAACCAAATCTTGACGCAGTAATTCCCGATAAGCCTCGGCGCTCACCCTTGGCCATTTGACGTCTAACAATTTATTAGCCAAGGTATAAGAATACACGCTAGAAGAAACACCAGCATTAAACCCTGGCATATCTGGTAAAATTGGTCCATAAATAACTTGACCTTCATCTTTCAAAACTTCATGCAAAATTCTATTTTTATCTACAGCATAAGCCAAAGCTGTTCTTAAATCCTTATCCTTTAAAATTGGCTGATGATCCTGATTTAAAAATAAAGCAGTGTACTGTGGTAATTGTAAAATATGCAAATCTATATGCTTGCGCTCCACCCGATCTTTTAAATTAAAAGGGACAAAACTCAAACCATCAACCTTTGTTTGCCTTAATGCTTCAATTGCTCCTTCATTACCTTCATAACTGGGATAAAATTGAAACACAAACCCCTGTAAATAGGAAGGTTGACGATAAAATTTGTTAAAACGACTTAATTCATATTGATAAACCTGACCAGTTCCATCTTTCACTAACCTTTTAAACATGAAAGGCCCAGTTCCTACTGGCTTTAAATTAAATCCAGCAAAACGCATTTGCTCCGGACTAACATTAGACCAGGTATGTTCTGGTAAAATACCAACAGTTAAAGAGGATAAAAAAGAACCAAAAGGCTGTGATAAATCAAATCGCACGGTATACTCATCTACCAAACTAACCTTAATACCTTTAAAGGTTATGTTTAGAGGACTATTAACTGCCAAATTCTGAATTGAATCAAAAGTAAATATCACGTCCTTCCCAGTAAACTTTTCTCCATCCTGCCAAACCACATCACGACGTAATTCAAAAGTATAAGATTTTTTATCATCACTTACTGTATAATGTACGGCCAAATCTGGCACTAATTTTTGTTTTTCATCATAACGCACTAAACCAGAATAAATCAATTCTGTTATATCCATGTCTACATCATTACTGGAAGCAAACAGTGGATTAATTAACCCTGGCGTACCTACCTCTGCCTCGGTATATATTCCACCAACTGCTGGTATCATTTGCCGATGTTTTAAAATTGTCAGCCAACCAAACCACACCAATCCCAACAAGAAAAAAAATAATGAAATACTAAAAATTAGTTTTTCGGTTTTAGGCATCATTTTTTTAATGTGCCAAATTTGCTTTAATTTAGGCCAATGACGACCAGTTCTTTTTTGTAAAAGTTTAACATCCAAACTTGCCGAAACAATTGCTTGGCTACCTAATTTCGTCCTCAACTTCAAATATATTTTCTTTAAAAAAACCAAAAAATTCATAAATCACACACCTTGAGCGCTTGACCCACGACAAAATATGAAATAAAATTGCCGGCCAAGGCCAATTACACCCTATTGGATAAAGAAGAAAGGGCTGAATTATTTAATGATGAGAGTAGCAATAGCCACACCAAAAAACAAAATCGCTAAAATTATAGTAGCCTGAAACAAAACCTTGTCAACACCGCGTTTAGAAGTATATATATTAGAACCACCGCCAAAAGCCGAACCTAACCCTGATCCTTTTTGCTGTAAAAGAATGGCAATAGTTAATAAAATGGCTAAAACTAGCTGAATAATTGTTAAAACCTTTAGGAACATAAATAAACTTTTTAATCACTAAAAAATAGGATATATGCATTGTACACCAAACAGAAAAATAAATCAAGGGCTAATTTGAGACAAGCACTCACCCCCCGCTTCGCGTGTTCCCCTCTCTACAGTAGAAAGGGGTCAGGGATGAGTGCCTCGCTTGACATCTCCCCGCCTATATATTACAATACGCTCACTTAATTTACCAAATCCGTAAATCCGGATTATCAGTAATCCGTAATCTATGAAAAAAGACATTCATCCAAAATATTTTGCAGATGCTAAAGTCAGCTGCGCTTGTGGCAACTCTTTTGTAACCGGATCAACCCAAAAAGAAATCCGTGTAGAAATCTGCAGTGCCTGCCATCCTTTTTATACTGGCAAACAAAAATTTGTAGATACTGCCAGACGAGTAGAAAAGTTTGAAGAAAAAATGGGAAAAGTAAATAGTGCTGCAGCTATCCGCAAAGGTAAAAAAGCTAAAAAAGCTGTTACCGCTGTAAAAAAAGCTGCAGAAAAAAAAGTTAAAAAATCCGACAAAAAATAGCCCCCTAAAATAAAAAACAGACTGAAGCAATATGCTAGGTCTGTTTTAATTTATCTGCTATAATGTTGCTAGCTGTTATCTACTAATTGCTACCTGAAAAATATGACCCCTAAATACCAACAACTCAAAGACAAATATCTTAAACTTGAATTGGACCTCTCAAATTTGGCTATAATTAATGACGCCAAAAAATTAAAAGTGATTTCCCAAGAATACAATGAGCTAAAACCAATATTTGAAAAAATAGTGGAACTAGAAAACTTAGAAAAAAATTGGGGAGAAACAAAATCTTTTGCTACTTCTGAAACAGATGAGGCTATGCGTTCCTTAGCCGAAGTGGAAGTGGAAGAACTAAGTGAAAAAATAAAACAACTGGAACAAACAATGAGTGAAATGACCCGAACGCAAGATCCACTAGACAAAAAAAATGTGATTGTAGAAATCCGCGCTGGAGTGGGCGGTGATGAATCTGCCTTATTTGCCGGTGATTTAATGCGGATGTATTTTAAATATGGAGAAAACAAAAATTGGAAATCTTCACTTATTAGTGAAAGCCATATTGGCATTGGCGGTTATAAAGAAGTAATTTTTTCTTTAGAAGGGAAAAATGTTTACCAAGATATGAAATATGAAATGGGTGTACACCGTGTACAAAGAGTACCCGATACGGAAAAATCCGGACGGATTCACACCTCCACTGCCAGCGTGGCAATTTTACCAGAAGTGGAAGAGGTGGAATTTGAGATTAATCCCAAAGATCTAAAAATAGATACTTTTATGGCCGGAGGACACGGTGGACAAAGTGTAAATACCACTTATTCGGCCGTGAGAATCACTCACTTGCCCACCAACACTGTGGTGCAATGCCAAGACGAGCGTTCTCAACAACAAAATAAATTTAAGGCCATGAATGTTTTACGCGCCCGACTTTATGAAGCTGAAAGAATTAAACGCGAAAGCGCCATTAAAGAAAAACGTAAAAATCAAATCGGCACTGGTGACCGCAGTGAAAAAATCCGCACCTACAATTATCCTCAAGATCGGATTACTGACCATCGAATCCATGAGAGTTGGAACAATATTCAAACAATTTTAAATGGCGATTTGGGAAAAATCATTACCGCCCTAAGAAAAATAGATTACGAAACCGTTGATTTCTAAGCAAACATGAAAATAAACAAAAAAGAACTATTAACTTATTTAATAAACTTTTTTTTATGTTTAGTTTTTTTATTTTCGGTATTTAAGCTTTGGCAGGCAGATCTATCAATACCTTTTCAATACGAGGGTGATTCAGTTTATATAGGAACCATGATCAAGGGCCTCATTGAAAACCATACTATTTGGCAAAATCCCCTACTTGGCGCCCCCGTAGGCCTACAAACTTACGATTTTCCCATTAGTGATAATGCCTTACCGCTAATTTTAATAAAAATTATTATTCATTTTACTCAGAACTTCGCAGTTGTAGAAAATTTATTTTATTTATTAACTTTTCCACTAATCTCACTCATCAGCACTTTTGTTCTAAGACAAATGAAAATCTCTCGGCTTAACAGTGTTATTTTTGCATTGGTCTACACTTTTTTACCCTATCATCTACTCCGAGGTATTAATCATTTGTTTCTTTCAGCCTATTTTTGCGTGCCTCTAGCCACGCTCCTCTGCTATTATCTTTACACTGAACAATTAGAATTTAAGAAGGAAAAATTATTAAACAATAAAAAAATTATTTTAATCTCATTTCTAAGCTGTTTAATAATTGGCTCCAATGGAATGTACTATACTTTTTTCTCTTGTCTTTTCCTTATCTTAACCGGTTTAATACTTTTATTCAGAAGAAGTAAACTACCAGGTCTCCTAGCTTCACTCTTTTGTATTGGTCTAATTACTCTAGTATTTATCATCAATCTTTTCCCAATGATCGCCTATCAAAAAGGTGTTGGTGGCAATCAAACAGCCACCGGAAGATCTCCTAATGATTCTGAAGTATTTAGTTTAAAAATTTCCCGCCTTATTTTACCAATTGACAATCACCAAATAACTTTTTTAAAAAACATTAAAAATACTTATTCAAATGAATACCTAACCGGCGAAGGCTGGTCTGAATCCTTGGGTATTTTAGGAGCAATTGGTTTTATTTTACTTTTATTTAATTTAATATTTAAAACTTACAAAAAAGAAAATTACCTATCAGACATGCTTACTTCTTTTAATATTAGTGCTCTATTATTTGCCACCATTGGTGGTTTGGGGTCCTTGTTTGCTTATTTTATTTCCCCTCAAATAAGAAGCCAGGGTCGTTTATCAATTTTTATTGGCTGGTTTTCTTTAACTTTCTTGGCTCTACTTCTAGATCATTTATTTTTTCCAGAAAACAATGAACAGACAAAAATGCAAAATAGAAAATTCGTCCTCCCTATTTTGGGAACTTTAATAATCCTGCTAATTTTCTGCCTTGATACCACTCCGCCTGCTTTTGTAAATAATTATCAAAATTTAAAAAATAAATTTCTTGATGATCAAAAATTTGTAAACCAAATAATGGAAGTTGTGAAAGAAAAAAATATAATTTACCAATTACCTTTCATTCAATTCCCTGGACAACAAATAACTTTAGCTATGCCTGAAACTGATTTATTCCGAGGATATTTACATTCTGCAAAACTTAGTTGGAGTTATGGAATTATGAAGGGTAGGAATGATTCCTATACCAACTGGTTCATTTCAAAACAATTACCAGAACAAATGGTAAAATATCTTAAACGTTTAAATTATGGCGGTATCTATATTGAACGAAGCGGCTTTAATGATAACGCTAATCAATTAGTGACTAATTTTAAAAATATTTTAGGAGAAACACCTATAAACAACAGTGACGGTAATTTGATTTTTTTTAGTCTGAAAACAAATTAATATGAGCGCTATTTCTCTAATTCTGCCCGCTTACAATGAAGAACAGAAAATTCTAAATACCTTGGAAGAAATCAAAAAATATTTAAATCAAAAAAAAGAATTTCAGTGGGAAATCATTGTAATTAATGATGGTAGCCAAGACCAAACTGCAAAAATTGTTAAAAAATTTCAAAAAAATAATCCTGTTTTAAATTTATTCTTAATTGACAACCAAAACAATCTAGGAAAAGGCGGAGCGGTAAAACAAGGGATGTTAAAATCAACTGGTGATTATTGTCTAATGCTTGATGTTGATCTGTCTACGCCAATTACTGAATTTGCTAAATTTATAAAACCAATGCAAGACGAAATTCCGGTAATTATCGGCGTACGAAAAGGTAATGGAGCAAAATTAATTATTAAACAACCTTGGGCCAGACAAAAAATGGGTGAATTTTATGCCCTGGCAGCCAACTTAATTACCGGTTTAAATCTTAAAGATTGGGGTTGTGGTTTTAAAATGTTTTCACGGAGAGCTGCTGACCTGCTTTTTAAAGAATCTTTTATTAACAAATGGATATTTGACACTGAATTACTCTATCTGGCCAAAAAAAATAATTTATCAATTAAAGAAATAGGTATTGACTGGAAAAATAATCCAGAAAGTAAAATTAAAATTTTTAAAGATACAATTACCTCACTAATTGATTTGGGACGAATATATTTAAGACACCGCTAAACTATGGAAAAAATTGCTTTTGAAGAAATGCTAGCACTAGAAGAAAAACACTGGTGGTTTCTGGCTAGAAAAAAAATCATTAATTCCTTAATAAACAAATATCTAACAACCAAAATGTCTAAAATTTTAGAAATTGGTATTGGCAGCGGTTTAAATTTGAAGTGGCTCAAAAATTATGGAACCAAATTAACTGGCGTTGATTCATCAACTTTAGCGATAACCGCAGCTACCAACAAAATTCTGGGTACCAGATTGTTTCAATGTTCTTTTCCTGATTGTGACCTAAAAGAAAAATTTGATTTAATTTGTTTGTTTGATGTTTTAGAACACATTAAAGAAGAACCAGAGGCAATGAAAAAACTTTCGGAACTTTTGACAGAAGGCGGCAAAATAATACTAACCGTACCAGCTTATAACTTTTTATTCTCGCGTCATGACGTTGTCAACCACCACCAAAGAAGATACACTAAAAAAAGTTTAAAAAAATTAATTACTCAACACCCCGAACTTAAAATTGAATTTCTCAGTTATTTTAATTTTTTTCTGGCGCCATTTATTATTACTTTGCGACTAATAAAGAAATTTCAAAAATCCAAAAGTAGTGACACTGCTTTACCACCTCCCTGGCTTAATAATATTTTAGAAAAAATCTTTTCTTCTGAAACAAAACTTTTAAAAAATTTTTCACTCCCTTGGGGAATTTCCCTAATTTGTATTATCACAAAATAATTTATGAAATTGGTTATTAACCAAAAAATAAATAAAATTCTTAAACATCCTTTTACATACATACTGATAATTTTTATTATTACCAGAATTATTTTAACCATTGTTGGCACAACTACTAGAATAAATTCAAACTACTCTTCACAATTTAATTTTTCACAACATTCTGCTGTAGATATGTGGGGTGGCTGGGATTCTTGGTGGTATAACCGAATCGCCACCACTGGCTATTCAGGTGAAAAAATAACAGCCGCCTACAGAAACGGACAGTCTGAATTGGCTTTTTTTCCACTTTATCCTCTCTTAACGCAGGCCTTAGGAAAAATTGTCGGCAATGTTTTTACAGCTGGTTTAATAATTTCCAATTTAGCACTCTTGGGTTCAGCATGGCTTCTTTATCTATACGTTAAAATTGATTCGGACGAACCGACAGCCAAACGAGCGGTTCGCTATCTTTTTATCTTTCCTATTGCTTTTGTTTTTTCTTGTTTTCTTACCGAATCTCTTTTTTTATTTTTGGTATTACTCTCATTTTACTTCGCCAGAAAACGCTATTGGCTTTGGTGCGGCCTGGCTGGTTTTTTTGCCAGCTTAACCAGAAATTTGGGAGTCTTTCTAATTCTACCACTGTTTTTTGAATACTTAGACTCAATAAATTACCAAATCCGCAAAATAAATCACAACATTATTTATTTTTTATTTTTGCCACTAGCCTTATTTCTAGTTTCTTACTTTAACTATAAATCCACTGGGGATTGGCTAAACTTTATTCATATCCAATCGGCCTGGGGCCGACAACCAGGAAACCCCTTACTCCACATATTAAATGATTTTATGGGGGGCGAAATTCGCCAAGTATGCAATTGCTTTTTTCTTTTCTTAGTTTTAGGTATAATTTCTCTTAATCTCCGCTATTTAAAATTTCAAGAATGGCTATTTGCCATGTATTCCATATTCATTCCCGCATCCACAGGAATCGTTTCTATTCCTAGGTACAGTCTAATCATTTTCCCCATCTATATAATATTAGCCAAAATCTCACACAATAAAACTTTAGATTTTGCCCTGATGTTATTTTTTATTCCTTTACAAATTATGTTCATATCTTTGTGGAGTATAGGTTCAGATATAATTATGTAATTATTAAAATAAAAATAATTTATGAAAACTTGGTTCCAAAAAAATTATCCACTACTACTAATATTAACAGCTTCTTTTGGTCTGCGTCTTTGTTTATTATTAATGCGCGGTACCTTATGGTTTGACGAAATTTTTTCTGTACATTTCAGTTCACTACCTTGGCAAGAGGCCATAAAATATTGGGGACTAGAAACTAATCCTTTTTTACACACTTTATTTTTACGTGGTTATATTTATTTGTTTGGCGATGGCGACAATGTGGTGCGCATTCCTTCAATCATTTTTGGTCTATTAACTATTTGGGCCGTTTATTGGTTTGCCCAAAAAGTATTTTCTCGTCGAGCGGCCATTATCTCGTCAGCTATTGTTTCTCTCTCAGGAATTTTTGTTTTTACCAATACCGAAGCCCGAGTTTATAGCTTGTTAGTATTTCTTACCTGCGTTTCTTTTTATTTATTTTATCTAATATTAGTTGAACAAAAACAAAATACTAAAATCTGGTTGCTTTATCTTTTAGTACAAACACTCCTGCTTTACTCTCACCTCACAGCTATAGTGATAATTATTATTCAAATTTTAATTTTTTCTTTTTACCGATTAGCAGATCAAAAAGTAAACAAGAAATTTTATCTTACTCAATTAACATCATTCTTACTTTGGTGCTTCTGGCTAATACCGGCAATTATCTCCAAATTCCACGCTAGTACTTTCAGCGGCTGGTTTTTTACTTATGATCGTCAAATGCAAAATTTACTGACCATTTTTGTCACCTTATTTGTCAATGCTAATTTATCCGATTTTACCTTCACCCTTTTCTCTATAATACTTTTAATTTTTGTTTTAATTATTTTCAAAGAAATTATTAAAGGTAATTTTAGAGAAAACAAACTACTGATCATTCTCTTGTTATGGGGACTCGTGCCGCCAATTTTGGGAGCCTGCCTGGGCCAATACGTAACTAAATATTTTGTTTTTTCACTACCGGCTTTGGCTCTTTTAATGGCTTGGGCCATAGACAAAATTGCCAACCACACCGCCCGCACTATTTTAACTATTGGTCTGTTTGCCTTAATAATTCCTTCTACCCTAACTATTGCCACTGAACCAATTTTTTCCTGGTATTCAATGACTAATTTTATCCAAAAACAAGAAACACCAAACAGTATTATTTTCCTGATTCCTTTTAACGAGGAACTTTCTATCCGCAGATATTATCACGGTTCCACACCAATTATGGGAGTTTATCCCATGGATGATAATTTATCATTGGACGAAAGAATTGTGAGATACAACTGGATGACGCTTTACGACGGTGATTATGACAAATGGATGCAAGAAAAAACCAAAAATAAAGACCGAGTATTTTTTCTGCAATATGATGGCAGTTATGGCGACACCATTATGTGGTTTGTAAACCGTGGCTGGAAAGTTATTGACAAAAGAAAAGCTGATGGTCACATTGGCATCCACCTGTTTGAGCTAGATGCTCCTACCAGTACATCATGCTTCACTTTAAATTAACTACTTATAATAATTCTATTA